>CAYYOI010000005.1:0-58612 GCA_964473285.1 uncultured Methanosarcinales archaeon
TGTTGGTTTTTTCTATTAATTCAGGAGTAGTTAAAACTCATCGGAGATACTGAAAATAGAGCTTTTCAAAGAAATTACAAGCAAACAGACAGCCTAATAACCACCTCCTCATGCCCACTAAAGAATACTCGCCAAAATATTTATAAACGGTTCAGGACCACTCTCACCTACGGGCCTGTAGCATAGCCTGGATAATGCGACGGCCTTCTAAGCCGTAGATCAAGGGTTCGAATCCCTTCAGGCCCGTTTTTGGAAAAATGGTACATGTAAAGGATTTTCTATGGAAAAAGGGAATGACTGTGAAGGACCTGGTGGATTCCTACAGTACAGTAGGTTTCCAGAGTGTTGAACTGGCAAGGGCAACCGAGACAATAATCAAGATGAAGAAAGCATCCGCAAAGATCTTCTTCACCTTCACAAGCAACATGGTGACCTCAGGCCTGAGAGGCTTCTTTGCCCAGGTCATTGAAAAGGACATGGCAAACGTGATAGTGACCACTGTAGGTGGCCTGGAAGAGGATATCATGAAAGCCAAAGGCGAGCAGTTCTCCCTTGGAAGCTTTGAGGCCGACGATGTGGAACTATATGAAAGCGGCATCAACAGGATAGGAAACATCATGGTCTCAAACGAGAGCTATGCAGAGTTCGAAGACTCGATAATCCCGATGCTTTCTGAGCTGTACAAGAAAAAGAACAGATGGTCTGTATCAGAGATGCTCCATGAGATCGGTCTAATGCTGGATGACACCCATTCAGTTCTTTACCAGGCAGCAAAAAAAGATATTCCTATCTTCTGCCCTGCAATTACAGACGGCGCTTTCGGGTTCCACCTCTACATGTTCCAGCAAAAGCATCCTGATTTCATAGTAGATGTAGTACAGGACTTCAAGAACATCCTGCTTTCAACATCCCATGATGATATAAAAGGCCTGATATCCCTTGGAGGAAGCATATCAAAGCATCATGCAATACTTGCCTGCCTTCTAAACGGAGGCGTGGATTACGCAGTATACCTGACCACTGCAAGCAAGACCTCAGGAAGCATGAGCGGTGCAACAACCAATGAAGCAAAGAGCTGGGGCAAGGTAAAGGACGATTCAGACTCTGCAACAGTGATAGGTGACGTCTCAATAACATTTCCCCTTATAATGATCAACGCCTTGGAAACCCTGACTGATGAAGGGATAATAGAATGAGCCGCTTCATCATAAAAAAAAGTACAGTCCTGGACCAGTACAATAAGATTAAAGAACTTGCAGATACTGTTTCCTATTCTTTCAAGACAAACAATCATGTTGGCTACATCCTTCGTGAAGAGACAGATTGCTCATTCTCCATCCATTCAATAAAAAGCCTGGACCTCCTCAATTGCCCAGGAAGGATAATCTATTTTGCCCAGGGCTGGGATAAAGAAGAAGCATCCCATATCTACAATAAAGGTGTAAGAGACTTCGTGGTTGACAATGAAAAGGATCTACAGGTCCTCTTAGACCTAAAGCAACCGCTTAACCTGATGCTCAGGATGCGCCTAAAAGAACATACTGTCCATACAGGCAAACACTTCGTATTCGGCTTCTACTCAGGTACTGTACAAAAACTGATCCCGTCTCTTCATTCCGATCCCAACATAGAAAAGCTGGGCATTCATGTCCACCGGAAAACCCAAAACATCAGCGAGTGGTCACTGAAAAGCGAGATAGAGGACGTGTTCTCAGAGGAGACCCTCCAAAAGATAGACACCATAAATATTGGAGGAGGCATCCCAAGCACATATAAGAATTTCAGGGCAGAAGTCCTTGAAAAGATTTTTGCAAAGATTAAATCACTAAGAGACTGGCTTCAACAAAAAGGCATCAGGATGATAATCGAACCCGGTCGCTACATTGCAGCCCCTTCAGTAAGACTTGAGACAAAGATTCTCACTGTATACGAGAACAACATAATTGTTGACTGCTCAATATACAATGGAGCAATGGACACATTCGTAACAAACATCCGTCTTTTGATTGAAGGTGAAGGTGAAGGCGAACCTTATACGATAAAAGGCAAGACCCCTGATTCAATAGACATATTCAGGTACAAGGCCTACCTGAAAAATCCAAAACCAGGAGACACCCTAACTTTCCTCAATGCAGGAGCCTATACTTACTCCACAGACTTCTGCGGTCTTGACTCCATCCCTGTAGAAATTGATTAATGTACTGATTCCAGCTCTATTACCTTCTCAGTCAGCCGCATATAATCCTTTGCACCCCTTGAATGTTTTGCATGCTCATATATATTGACACCACACCCGGGAGATTCCTTCAGTTTGCTGTTGATACTGATAGGAGTTACAACAAGCCCGTTATATCCCTTCTTCAATTCACTCAGGATTTTTATGCATGACTTGATACGCCTATCATAAAGAGTAGGTATCACAAGAGATATCCTGAGATTATGCCCGAAGACCTCATTTATCTCATCAATCGTATGCTCCACTTTCCGCAACGCATCAAAAGCAAGATATTCGGTTGCAACAGGGATAAAAGCCTCGTTTGCAAAAAGCAGCGCATTCTGGTTCAATAGGTTTATCGAAGGCGGACAATCCACAATTATGTAATCATATTCATACAATCCTTCAAGACACCTTTTCAGGACCGTTTCTCGTCCTACTTTTCCACTAAGGATAAGTTCAGCCTGGGAAAGTGTACTGTTGCTTGGGATGACATGCAAGAAATCATTAACATGCACCATGCATTCCCTGGGATCAGCCCCCTCTACAAGCATGTGATACATGTTCTTCTCAGCATACAGGCAAAGATTAGTATTGACATTTCCCTGCGGATCAAGATCAAGGACAAGCACTTTCTTATTCTTTTGTGCCAGCCCTGCTGACAGGTTTATTACAGTCGTTGTCTTGCCTACGCCTCCCTTCTGGTTAATCACACACACTTTACGCATAAAAAGCACCTCACGTAACTACATGATAGTGGGTGTAAGCAACCCACATATAAAACTATGCTTTTCAAAACCTATAAATAAGCCAGAGCATTCATCAATATGATGTCACGTATAACCCGGGAGAAATTCAAGACATTCGGCAATGTTTTCGATGAATTCACCCTCAGGAATCTCTTTAAGCTGGAAAGTCAGGGGCATTTTGAAGAGCTAAAAAGCCCTGTCAAGATAGGCAAGGAAGCTAATGTTTTCTCAGCCCGCACAAAAGAGAAGGATATCATCATCAAGATTTACCGCCTTGAAACCTGCGACTTCAAGCGAATGTATGATTACATTCAGCATGATTTGAGATACATCAATGTCAAGCGTTCCCGCCGCCAGATCATCTTTGCCTGGACACAGCGCGAGTACCGCAACCTCCTCAAGGCAAGGGATGCAGGCGTAAAAGTACCCACACCCATGGTATTCAAGGACAATATAATACTCATGGAACAGATTGGATACCCGGAACCTGCACCACCCTTAAAGGATGCTTACCCTGATGACCCTGACGCTTTCTTCAAAAAGATTGTAGAATACATGCGATTCCTATGGCAAAAAGCAGGACTTGTCCATGGCGACCTCTCCCATTTCAACATCCTCAACAACAACAGACCAGTATTCATAGATTTCTCCCAGTCCCTCACCACAGAAAGCCCCATCGCGCGGGATTACCTCAGGCGTGATATAAAAAACATTGCCAACTTCTTCCAGAAGCTTCAACTGGAGATAGACCAGGAAGACATCTACAAGCAGATAACCCAACCCTGATAACCTATACTATACAAAAAGACTCCAAAGATATATCTAAAACAATCTTCAAAAGCTATGAAAAATTATTCAAAAATTAAACAAAAAATTTATATTAACCAAAAGCAAAATATGCCTAAGATAAGGGAGATTTATAAATAATCAATTATTTCCTCATGAGGTAAAAATGACAAACAGATTAACATTCAATTCAAGCGCAAAAAAAGATATTCTGGGTTTTTTCGGTAAAGAGATCAATGAAGAAAGTTTTATTATAGAGAAAGATACTCAAGAACCGGTTATAGGATTAGACGGAACCGAAGTCCATGAAGACGAGTTTGCAGGATTAAGAAAAGGATCAGAAATATTCCTCAAGAATGATTTGATTTCTATCATGAGATTAGCCGACGAAACAAGATAAGATGTTTTTTGAGAAACTAAAGACCTTTCTAGAAACAAGAATTAATATCAAAAATAATAATCTAATTAACCTTAACATAAATATAGAAAGGAACCCACAAAAAGAGGCAGTTGTAATAGACCACTCAAAATCCACATGTCACATTAATCTAGACAAATTGAATGATGAAGATATCAATAAATTAAGAGAGATTACTAAAGATTATATACAAGAAGACAACATACTTTTAGAAGAGAACGCTTTAGATCTCCTCCTAGAACTTTATCAATTCAAGAAATCATCAAACATTGCTCTAGAATTTTTCCAAGGTATAATCCCTCCAAAAGATTTTCAGACTCTACGGGCAGCCATGTTTATCCGTCAGAGATTCAAAAAGGGACAACCAATAAGTGATCTCAAAAGAGATATAATCATGAGATTTGGGGATAGAGGAAAAAATATCTGCAACCTCACCACCGCAGGATACTTTGAAGAGTTTTTAATACCTCTTTATAACTCAGATAATAAAGAAACATTCGACGAGATATACAATGACTTAGTAGAGTCCTCTATGCTTGCAATCTTTGTCAACTCTGGTATGTATGCAAAAGATATTCCTGGAGAAATTAAGCGTAAGATTAACATTTCAAAGAAATATGGGTTTAAGTTTATCCATATACATGGGATTGGACAAAGAAATATCGACACCATCTATCAATTTATTGAGGAAAATAAGGAGACAGGTCTTTTTAATGTTGAAAAGATTCGCTATTCTAACCCAAAAGAACATATCCTGATTGCTGAACTTATCCTGACTTGATTTCTTCTGACAATCTATCCTATTTTCATTTCTCCACAATTCTCACACAAAGATTTCAAAAGTTTTAAATAAGAGCGATACCAAAAGGTATACTGATTTTCAGAAAATGGATACAAATATAAGAAATTTTTTCGTAAAAAACTATCACAATCAGGAAATACAACCTGAATTTCTTATAAACAGAGAATTCTACAGAATATCTAAAAAATTAGAAGAAAATAAGAAGACTTATCTGAAAATCAGAGAAAAAAACCAAATATCAAATTTTTCCACTTCTAATTCAGAAAAAAATACTGAAAATCAGAATGAAAAAATACCCCCGTATTGTCCAGTGTGACAAAAGAGGACAGATAGTCATACCAAAAGACATCAGAAACGAGCTCAAGATAGATGAAGGAAGCGGTTTCTGGATGTACACAGTGACTGATGAGGGTATCCTTCTCAAGAAGATTGAGGATCCAAACCTTTCAGAATCAGACAACACGATTTCAGAACTTTCGGAAAAAGCGGAAAAAATAGACCTCAACAAAGCTAATCTCCACGACACAATAGAAAAATACAAAAAAACAAAAGACGGAAACCTTGATGTCATATGAATAAGACCCTAGCCTTGACCCTGACTTTCATTTTCCTAGTTCTAGCTACTAATGCAATTGCTGAACCAATCCACACCCAGGTAGAGGTTGGAAAGCCTGTTCGCTGGGAAAAAACCATCGACCACGAAAAAGTAACCACCAAAGAGGTCGCTGTTAAAGTATCAGACCTTGCTGAGAACATAAAAGTAATCACAGAAGATTACCAGTCAGTCAAGGCATCAGTGAAAAACCCTGGCGCTTTCAGGAACATGGTAACAGGCCTTGCAACAATAACAGGTTTTGCAGCAAAAGAGAACCTGGAGACTAAAGAAATACAATTCAACAAGACAGAAGACAAGAACTACAAGGTAGTCTATGAGACAGAAGCCCCAAATATAGATGTAAGGACACAAAAAACTGGCAAGTCAATAAGAAAGGATATTTCCATCTCAAGCGATATCCATTACACTGACATCCTTAGCTATGTCGACGTCCCTGAAATGGAGAAGGATTCAATCAGGCTTTATCACCGCCAAGGCGGCTTGCTTTTCAACGAGCGAATTGAGATAACCAACAATCCTGATTACAAGGTTGAATTCATGGACAGAAACGACAACGGCCTTATAGACAGGGTAAAATGGATAACCCCTCATCTTTCAACCCAGGAATTCGAGCTTGAAGGAAACCTCACAGTGATAGACCTGCAAAGCTACCCACTTGTGGAAGGCAACTGGACAGTCAGGTTTTTGACAGATGGCACGGATGACCTGACAATAGAAGCAGTCAACGGAACAGAGTACGGGACAGACCTGACACCACTAAGCATCAAATGCGGAGAAGAAGAGGTCCCCTTCCAGTTATCAGGCAATACAATCACAGTACAGAATTATTCATGCAATGAAACAGCCAACCACACAGCCCAGGTCCATACCACAGGAAAGCATTACCAGTTAGTCTCCTTCAAAGGCGAAAGCCAGCTCGCACAAAACCAGGCAGAAAATGCCGAGATGGCATTCTTTGATGATAGTTCATATTCTACCCAGTATAGTGAAAGCAACCCAGTGAATCAAGGTGATTCTGTATATGCACGCTTTAATTGGGAAGGAGGGGAATCACAGGACATCATCTTATTCAGGCAGGAAACCACAGAAGTATGTAGTTTTGGCACAACAAGCGGCTGCCTTCTCAACAGCGATGATGCTACTGCACCTGAAGAAGCAGGAGACTTCGTGGCAGACTCAGAATTTGACGGTTTTGCAAATACTCTTGAAGCAACATTAACTAATGGAACCTCTGAGGTCACAGTCACAAAAGATCTATATGTTAATCATCCTCCTGAAGTCACTACAAGTTTCAACCCCTCCACAGCAACATCAGCAGATGCAATAGACTGTATCATAGACATCAATGATATAGACCACAGCAGTGAAACCTACACCATAGATATAGAATGGAGGGTTGATGGCGCATCATACACCAATGCCACTCGTACAGGTATAACAAGTTCGCAACATATTGAGACACTCCCTGAATCTGCAACCTCTCCTGGAGAAGATTGGTCCTGCAGGGCAGAAGTTACTGATATGGGAGGTATGACAGATTTTGATTCAGTCTCTTCAACCATCCAGCCAGCAGTTCTGGATATAGATCCAACAATTGACAGTATGGAACGCCTTACAGAAGAAACCTTGCAGGCAATCGGAACCACTTCAACAACCTTTACCTGGACCATCACAAATCTTGAGGGCCCTGCCGACGGCCTTGAAATAATCTCTGCAACAGACCAGGAGGAAGTCACTGTAAGGGCGAATGATAACGGCCTCTACACCCTACAGGTAGAAGATGGGAACAATGATATAGCACGAATGAACATCACCATAAACGATACACTTCCTCCTGAAGCAGTCAACACGATGGAAGCCCATGATATAAGAGGTGACCAGGGAGGGCACATTGAGATCAACTGGGACCCCTCCACAAGTGAGGATGTTTATGGTTATTACATCTCAAGGTCTCAGAGTGAATCAGGCGGCACCAACGTAACCCCAAGGAATATCTCCAATCCTGGCTTTATCCGCCACTCTGATGGAGATTACTCCTACATCGATAATACCACAGATCATATTGATTATACCTATTGGGTGTACGCTTGTGATGATGTTGGTAATTGTGTATCAAGCACTGTTTCACGCCAGGCAAGATCAAATGCACAGCCCAGGATTCTTGAGGACAAGTTGGTCATTGACCCACAAAAACCAACTGCAAAAGATAATGTCACAATGATAGTCTTTGCCTCAGACATCAACAATGAAAGCCTTGACATGTTCTACAACTGCTCTGTTACACAGTTTGACCCAGGAGGATCCAACTATAACGAGCATGGTGATGCATGGTGTTTTTACCTGGGAACCAACTCCACAAGCCAGTACGGAATAGAATTTGAGAATGCAACAACAGAATGTATAATCTCCATAGATTCAGACCGCCTGACCAAGGCTGACAAGCTTTCCTGCACATTCCAGGCATATGACCAAATGGAAAACAGCAGTACTGCAAGCACAGACAGTTTCATCCCGATACATAATACTCCTCCAGAAGCAAGTGATGTCACGATTATCCCTCAGAATCCAAACCAGAGCTCTGAGCTTTACTGTAATTATTCATACCATGATTTTAATGATGACCCTGAAGACCCAGCACAGACAACATTCAGATGGTACATAAACAATGAAGGTCTCAATGATTTCGTTGAGGTAAAAGGATACACTGATCAGACGATAAGTAACATATTCGACAAGGACGATGAAGTGAAATGCGCAGTTAAGGTTCATGATGACGACCAGAGCTGGATGGATGAGGATAATTTCTCAACACAATTCTACGAATCAGAAGCAGTAAAGATAGTTGACAACGCGGTTCCCCAGATAATAGATTATGACAATACATACAAATCCCCGGAGAATCCAGCATTCATAGGTGACCTCATAAACTTCACAGTCTCCTGGAGGGATTACGAGGATCCTGATGACACTGCCAGAATGTTTGTCTGCAACGATTACCTGAATGAAGACAATCTTTATGATCAGGGCACAGACCTCATAGGATTCGGTGATACTGAAGAGAACAACCAAAAACCAATCCTGTTCTACTCCAACATGACTGGCCAGTATGTGCACAAGATAGGAATATATCCGGAAAAATTCATCAGGAATTCAAAGACAACCTATGCAGTTGGAAGCAAGGTAAGAGAAACAGACTTTGACAATGGTACAGCATTGTATGATTTTGAGGAAGTCTACTTTGATGCAGACCTGAGTGACACCTATACAATCGGTGAGACAATTATTCTAGAGAACACAAGCTCTGCTGCTCTTGAAGCGGGAGCTGAAGAACTGGTATACGATGAACGGTTTGATACCATCGTTTCAGGAGAAAAGATACCCGACAAATCCCCTCTTACAAGTTTCAGCAGCCAAAACATATTCAGGCATACTGAAGAGAATTTCACAAAAGATTCTGACATATACTGGGATAAGGATGAAGACAATTTTGTAAGCACTGGAGACATAAGGCTTAACATAATAAGTGAAAGCCAGGATTCTGCAAGCACAGAGTTCATATACGACATAATAATCATGGAAGTGGACAACATTGGCGACACAGAGGGCACAGTCATTGCAAGGGATAATGACAATGCATTCGAGCTTGGAAGATACAATTACTTCACCCCTCAATACAATGCCCAGCCCATGCCTGACAAATACCTTGCATTCAAGATCTGCATAGATGATGATAATGATGACATCTGTGAATCAAACGGCGACTTACTGGAAGACAAGGTTTTCATCCAGGCAAATGCAACTGACCAGCAACCGATCATAAGAAACACCACCCATAACTACTCACATCCTAAGATAAGGATGTATTACGGGGGCGATATACAAGGTGCCTGTGAGGGCACCACCTACTGCAACACATCAAACAGCTCAGATAATGAACAGCAATGCACATACCAGGCCCAGGAAGATGATGACTGGGAAAACATTTTCCGTGTCAGGGTCTGCGATGAGCACAATGCATGCTCAATCTATCGTGAAGGTTTATTCTTCGTAAATCATCCTCCAGAAGTTTCAACACAGATACTGACAACAGAAGGAACAACAAACTTCACCTCTGAATCCAACCTCAATTGTACTTACCTAATCAATGATACTGATAACCATAACATAAGCAGTCTTGATTTCACATGGCACCTTAAACGTGATAGTGCTGGATTCAGGCAAGTCAACCTTCCCAATTCACCGATTGTGACAAACGGGAACACCATGCCAGGGGATGTCTGGAAATGTAGTGTCACCCCTCATGATTCATTTCAGGAAGGAGATACCAACACCAGTGATCCTATTACAATAGAAGGACTTCCCAGCCAATTCAAGATAGAAGATGTCCAGGACAACTCAGACTACGAGCGTATTGCAGAAGATGAGGATGTGGAGTTCTTCATTGACTGGCACTCTGAATACGAGACCGCTGTAAAGGCTTATGTCTGCGATTCACCTGAGATAGTAAGCTCTGGCTGTATGGGAAGGACAATTGCTGAATCATCTTTCACTCTGACAGACCCTATCAACCTCCAGCATACAGTGGATGACCTTGACAACAAAACCCAGGACTACTGGGTCATGATATGCGATGAAGGCTGGAACTGTTCCAACATATACCCTTCAGTCACAAACGATTCCATTTACTATCTCACTAACCACAGGCCTACTGTAAATGAGACAGAAATCCGCCAGATCTCATACAGCGCAGACGGCAAAGCACGATGCATCTATAATTTTATAGACTCTGACAATGATTTGGAAGGTCCAAACACCACCTTCCGCTGGTACACTGTAGACCAGGACAACTATACGATAATACCTGGAGAAGAAACCCAGGACCTCACAGACCCTTTCTCATATGGAGACAGGATCTCATGTGCTGTAAAGGTAAGTGATGATGAAGGCCTGATGGACGATGAATTCCGCATGTCAGATAACATCCTCAAAGAAGATGGGATTCCTCCTGCACCAAAGATATGGGATCCACCTGTATCAGTGACTGAAAACACAGGCTTTAACATAACAGGCTTCTTCAGTGTTCCTAATGTCAACTATTCTATCCATGCCAGGCAGGGATACGAGATCAATCCATCCTCAGGAGACATAACAGGTTTCACATCAGTTAACTCAACCTACTACGGTTCACTATATCCTATGGATGAGAGCGACCAGGACTACATAATAGTTCCCGCAGCAAGCATCGAGCAGGATAACATAATAGAAACCGGAAGATACATCCAGTTCTCAAACCAGAATCTCACAAACTTCTCAAGGTACAGGGTTGATTCATACAGGAACCTTTATGATGACACCTATAAGGTGACACTTGACCCTTCACTTAAGAGGCAGGTCAACCAGTCCACTGAAATGTTTGTCTATGACAACGAATATCCTTCCGGACACTTTACAGTTACCCTTCCTGAACTGTTCAATGGAACTAACCTGATAAGGATCAGAGGAAAGAATGACCAGGGTAACGGCCCATTCACAGAATTCTATATCCATGTGGACCGGAGCTCGCCATTCATCAACACCTCTTCAGTCCCATCACTTGCCATGAGCACAGAACCAATGATCTATTTCACAGTCCATGATGATTACCACATAAACACCCAGAGTATAACAATAAATGCTACTAACTCCACCAACACTACACTATATACCGGTCTTAATTGCTCAGGAAACAGGACCCTCCAGTATTGCAAGGCACGCCTTTCACTTGTAATGAACTCTTCATACAACCTGACATTTTCAGCCAATGACAGTGCAGGCTGGTTCAATTCAAGCACTATCACAAACTTCAGCGTGACCCCTGACCAGGATACCATAGAAAACATTGAGAACGGGTTCATAGGAGAAGACTCGGTTCTTCACCTTCCAGCAACAATCGCAACCAACCCTCTTCTTGTTGCCAACTGGTCACTTCAATCAGGGATAATAAAGCATTATGAGTACAGGGTCGAAGAATACGACGGAAACACCTATCTTGGCAATATGACAGGATGGCTTACAACAACTGACAGCAACCACACATTTGTCAATGTAACACTTGAACTCAAAAACGACATGGTCTATAAGTTCAGGGTCAGGCCACGTTATATTGACGAGTCATTGGGACCAGAGACCCTTAGCTCAGGCATAGTCTATTTTGTGAACAAAGCACCAGTAAAGGAATTCATCAGGTTCAAAGGAAAATGGAACGGAACAGCAAACTCCAGCGCGCTTTTCACAAGCTCTCCAAGCAGGCTAAGGCTTCACTGGAACTTCAGCAATGAGGCCCAGATCACCCAGTACAGGTATGCGGTTGGGACTGCCCCTTATCCTGAAGAAGGATATGAAAGCATTGCAAGCAACAATGACTATTCGATAACAGAACTGGAACTTACCGATCTTAATCTCCAGGACGGCACACAATATTATGCAAGCGTCCGCGCAAAAAACGAGAACAACATATGGAGCAACTGGTACAGCAGCGAGTACCCAATCACAGTAGATCTGAGCGCGCCTCATGGAGGATCCATTGACTACCCTACAGGACTTAGGGCAAGCAATTTCACAGTGACCATCACAAAAGGTTACGATGATATAAGCGGCATAAAAGAAAGGGAACTTCAGCGGGCAACTGGAACTCTTCAGGATGGAGAGTGCAGTGACCTTAACATATTCTATCCATTGGACACAGAGATTGCAGGAAGTTACACTCAAACAGTAAAGAACGGAAAATGCTATGCCTTCCGTTATATAGAGAAAGATTATGTGAATAATACCAAAACCTACATGCATGGTGGATCTGCGGCATTCACATACATTGACCAGACACCTCCTGAAGGATTCACCGTGACTGCAAACAATGGAGAGTTCATCACCACAAACGACCAGCTTGCAGTTGACTGGACACCCAGTAATGATCCCGAGATGGGCATTTCCCATTATTCCTACGCCCTTTTCAAGGACGAAAACCAGCTTGGCACATGGAACAAGATAGAGGCATGGAACATCACAAGCACCCATGCATTGATAACAATAGATGACCCAAAGCACCAGTCAGCCTACAAGGTAAAAGTAAGCGCTTTTTCCAACGGAAATCTTACCAACCCCACAACAGAACAAAGCAATTCAGTAGTCTATCTCGATACAGTCGAACCTGAAAAAGTATCGATAGTCAAGGTGGAAAACGATACTACAGAACCCTACATCGACACAATCCCGAATAATCAGACAGACATACTTGTCTCAGGTGAGGAAGGTATGCGTTGCGTTGCATCACGTTACAAGATAGATTATGAGGATTACGATCCTTCCAAGAAATATCTTGACAACTGTTCAAAAACAACAGGAAATAACCTTACCTGTTTCATCAACACCACAGAAGACGCCTTATACACCCGCTACATTGTATGCCGTGACGAGGCAGGTAACAAGCAGTTCTCAGACCTTGCAAGAGAAGTAACCTGGCATGTTGACTTCAACCCACCACAAATTGACATATTAACAAATGAAAGCCTGATCGGAGGATTCATCAGGTTCGAGGTGGATATCGAGGATACTTCCCCTATTACACAGAAAAATTACACTATATACAACAGTACAGGGATCCTCACTTCAGGGAATTTCAACAATAGCATCCTGTGGGACACGACAGACCTCTACAAGGAGAATGTGACCTTAAGGATAGAAGCGACTGACAGTTTCAACCACACTGCAACAGCAGAAAAGAACTACACTGTAGACAACTCAAAGCCTGCAATATCCTTCAAAAGGCCTAACTCAAACGACAAGTTCTTCAAGGAAGGCTTTTTCATGAATGTATCCATAACAAACACGTTCTACAATACAAGCTGGGAGGTAGAAGGCAAGGTCAATGATTCATTCAACAGCTCAACCCTGCTTGATCACCATACATGGGATTCCTACATCAATACAAGCGATTGGCAGGATGGAGAATATACTCTTACAGTATATGCTACCGGACCTTACGAAAAAAACAACAAATCCAAAGATTTTTACATTGATAATGTGGCTCCCCGTTATTCAGAAATGATAAGTCCTGCCCCCCCAGTCTACAATAATAATAGTGTAACTCTCACTGCTGTATGGAACACTACATTCAATTCTTTCGCGAATGCCTGCGATCTGGACTCAGTACTGATAAGCCATAATGCCTCTGGCACATGGGTTAATGTCACACCTGAGATAGAAGGAGATAAATTCACTTATGAGATTCCGCAAAGCCTACTTGACAACGGAGAACGCATCGGATGGAAATCATATGCCCGTGACTTCAGCGGAAATACAAACAGCACAGACATAATGACCTTTGTGATAAGGAACAGAGAGATGACATTCTATAATGATATACCTGACCTTACCTGGCCTGCAAACATAAATGTCACGATTGACATGCTGGACCACATTAATGACCCTGACAATGACACTCTCCAATACAACGTGACCTATCTTCCTTCAGATACAATAATATATGACAATTTTGACCAAAAGAGAGACAACCACATCAACCCCCATTATACAGAAGGTCTCTCCGGTAAAGGGATCTTCCTTGAATCAACAACAAAGAACCTGCTGAAAAACCCGGACTTTGAATCAGTAAGCGATGGACTTGTGCAGTGGCACTCACATAACGAACCATCCATAAATATAAGCTCAAACAACAATGTGAGAGTCAACCGTAATAACTATTACACCCAGGTCGTAGAGATCAATCCAAATACGGATTATACCTTCAGTGCGTATATAAGGTCTATTACAGGCGAAGTCTTCGGAAGGCTCCATCTAGAATGGCTCGACGAATCCATGGATTTCCTGGAGACAGGCCTTATCTGCGGTGCAGGAACCAACTGCAGTGTAACTCCTTTAGTAAACGAGAGTTTCACAAGAGAAAGTGCAACACTAAAAAGCCCTTCAGATGCAAGGTACGCAAGAGTATACCTTGACTCCCACAATGAATCCTATGTATTGATGGACAATGTCCAGCTTGAAGAGAAACCATACCCTACCTCATATACAAGTGATACAAGAAACGTGACATTTGCAAAGTACGATGCAGAGGTAGAGAATTACACCATAAACCTATGGTTTAATGGGATTGAAGACAAGCCTCTAATTACACTGATGAACCAGACAGATGTTTATACATACTCTCCTGGAAACATGACCGGATGGAACATGCTCACCATAAGGCATGATACAGAGACTGACATATTCCTGAACGGCATATTCAATAAGACTATTTCCGGAATGAGTCTCACCGAGATAATCCTTGGATACAACCAGGAATCAGCAGAAACCGTTGTTGATAACTTTGCGGTTCTAAACAGGTCAGTCTCAAACGCAACCATCCTGTCCTGGACCTCAGGATTCATCCAAAATCCTCTAATAAACGATTCAATCACAGGTGACACCATCACATTCTCCACACAAGACAACATAACAACCGACACGAGCGCAATAGTTGATGTGACCGATGGGATCGAACATGCGACAACAAACCCATTCCAGCTCACGACAGTGGAAGCTAATCTAATGCCTGAACTAGATCCTATACCAGACTTCACCCTTCTTGAGACTGAAAACCTCACCTACCAGGTAAATGCAACAGAACCGGACAACGAGCCTGTCACCTACAGTATATCCAATGCTGATATCACAATAAACGAGACAGGCTTCATGTTCTGGAACATAACAGGCTGGGACATAGGAGAATACACCGAAACAATCACTGTCTGTGACAACCGTAGTGTATTGAATAGTTGCGCATCAGATTCCTTCAATATAACAATCAACATGGTAGATGTGGATAATGACGATATCCCTGACACGATAGACCCCTTGCTTGGTAAACCAGATAACATGAATGTGAGTGTTGGAGGAGACACCAATCTATCCCAGATGTTCACAGGAGTCCATACAGTTAAGTTCTTCGACGACAGGACCCGCGCGACCCTTGAATGGAACTTCAGCAACCAGTTGGATCTGACCAACATGACAATAAATGCGTCCCTCTGGTACAACAAGATAACAGGCCTTGACCTTCTGGGTGGAACAAAAGAAGTTTACTTGCTTGCAGATTCAGAAATCAAGACAGTATGCATAAAGGACAACGAGAACTTCAGCATGTCAGGAGACTGCAATGGCACAGATGAATACCTTCTCTATTGCAACCAGACAAACGACCCTCTTTATACCAATGGCTATGACTGCATAGAGGACTCAGGCTACTTCATAATAAGTGGCCTTCAAAGCTCTTATGCAATGACCACTGAAGGCTGTAAAGACCCCGATGGAGATGGCTATGGTTATGGTACCCTCTGCCCTTCAGACTGCAATGAAGGCAACCCTCAAAAATACCAGTACTACCCATATTACAACGACTCAGACCTTGACGGCTACACCCTGCCTTACAGCAATATGAGGTGCGGCAATGGAACTGATATCGATTCAGGAATCTTCAAGATAAACAGGACCGCAGAGCCAGACTGTAACGATCACAATGCAAACATTCACCCTGGAGCTGAAGATATCTGCGGTAACGGGATAGACGAGAATTGTGATGGAACCGACGCTTCCTGTTCCACAGGATCATCAGGCTCTTCAGGATCATCAGGATCATCAGGCAGCGGAGGGCCTCCTCCCTGTACAGAAAACTGGGTATGCAGTGGATGGAGTGAATGTCAGGATGGAGAACAGACCCGTAGCTGTTCAGACCAAAACCAGTGCGGAACAGAAAATGATAAACCGCAAACCTCCATGTCTTGCGAAACTTGTGATGACGGAATACAAAACCAGGGAGAAGAAGGCGTGGACTGCGGAGGACCATGCGAACCATGTGAAACTGAACCTACATGTGATGATGGAATACAAAACCAGGGAGAAGAAGGTGTGGACTGCGGAGGACCATGTGAACCATGTGAAACAGGACCTACATGCGATGACGGAATACAAAACCAAGGAGAAGAAGACGTGGACTGCGGAGGACCATGTGAACCATGTGAAACAGGACCTACATGCGATGACGGAATACAAAACCAAGGAGAAGAAGACGTGGACTGCGGAGGACCATGTGCAAAATGTCCTGAAGAACAAGAGCCAGGACTTATCAGGTGGTTTATGATCTCCGGATTCATCGTAGGAATCCTTGGAATCATCAGCGGCCTCTACCTAAGCCTTGAACAGCCAAGGCAAAGGGATTACACCCTCCTTAGAAGGCCTGAAGCAAAGGTTGTTGCACAGATAAACAAGGGTGTCCCTGCAAACAAGCTCTATGCAAATGCAAAAATTGACAATAATACCATAAAGAGCCTTATCATGCTTAATACCTATATAAGGCAGATGAGAGGGAAATACAGTGATGAAGAGATCAAAGCACAGTTCAGGAAGAACAACTGGCCTGACGACCTTGTTGAACTTACCCTTCTTGTCCAGGAAGTAATGCCCATGATGGATCGTCCTGACGCCCCACTGGAAGTAAAAGAACTAAAAGAACAGCTCACTGAAAAGCGCCAGAGCCTTGACAAGGAGACAATGAATGTCCTTTTTGACCTCTACAGGAACACACCTCCTGAACAGATAAAGGGAGACCCGCAGCTTGTCCAACGCCTGAGTGTGCTGAAAAGAAGGATTGAAGAATTAAAACAGAATAACCTGCGAAACAGTGACATAGTTGAGACTCTTGCACAGGAAGGATGGCCCAGAGAACAGGCTGAATTCGAATCACAGGTCCTTGAGATACTCCTCTATGCACTGGATGAGCGCAGGAACAAGTCTTATGAACAGATAAAAGAAGAGCTTCAGAGGCATTATCCGCCTGAAGTTATCAATTTCATCCTAAGCAATATCCCGCGCAGGAACAGGATTCCTGCAAATGACCATGAAGTGGTTGCAATCCTTGACGCACTCAGGAAAGGGATACCTGTAAAAGACATAAGAAGGATGATCCAGCAGAGTCGGTGGAGCCAGACAATAGTTGACAATGTCATAGAGCTTGACAACATGATAAGGTCAACAAAAGAGAGAGGCTACTCAAAAGAGCAGATCAAGCAGTATTTCACTGCAAAAGGGTGGCGCCCGGAGAGAGTGGACAAGCTTCTTGAGTATTTTTAGTAAGTTTTAAAAATAGTCTCCAAATCTCAAAATAGTATGTATACCCATGAACTTAAGATCCCCAAGGAAAGAGTAGCAGTCATAATAGGAAAAGAAGGGGAGACAAAAAAAGAGCTTGAAAGCGATACTGGCTCAAAGATAGATATAGACTCACACGAAGGGGATGTCCACGTATCCTGCGAAGACCCAGTTAATCTTCTCACTGCAAAAGAAGTGGTAAAAGCAATAGGAAGGGGTTTTAATCCTGACATTGCAAGGCTCATAATCAAGCAGGACACTGCATTCGAATTGCTAAACATCCTTGACTATGTAAAGACTAAAAAGGATATAATCCGGCTCAAGGGAAGGATAATCGGTGCTGAAGGAAAATCCAGGAAAACGATCGAGGACCTCACCGATGTCCATATCTCTGTATATGGAAAGACTGTAGGAATCATAGGAGATACACAGCGCGTGACTGTTGCAAGGCGTGCCATTGAATCCCTTCTTTCCGGAAGCCCTCACTCAAAAGTATACCATTGGCTTGAGAAGCAGCGCAGGGAATTGAAGAAGATGGAATTGCTTGATTCCAGCTTGATAAAAGAGGATAAAGATGCAACAGACACTGGGGAATGATACTAAAGCGCATGAGCTGGCAGGTGCACAACGTGAAATCGGGGTTGCAGAATTTTTCTCCCGCAACCGTCACTTGCTGGGATTCGACAATAAACGAAAAGCATTGCTCACGAGCGTCAAGGAAGCAGTCGATAATTCATTGGACGCATGCGAGGAAGCAAACATACTGCCTGAGATATCAGTTGATATCATAGAGATGCGAAAGGAACGCTACAGGATAATAATTGAAGACAATGGCCCGGGCATCCTAAAAAAGCAGGTAGGAAACATCTTCGGTAAACTTCTTTATGGTTCAAAGTTTCACACACTAAAACAATCCCGCGGACAACAGGGTATAGGAATCAGCGCATCAGTCATGTACGGCCAGCTGACAACAGGAAGGGCATCCAGGATAACCACCAGGATTTCCCCCAACTATCCGGCAGATTTCTTCAAGATAAAGATTGACACCCAAAAAAACATGCCTGTAATCGAGGAATCAAGAGAGGTTGAATGGGATAAGGACCACGGCACAAGAATCGAGATCGATCTTGAAGGAGCCTACCTTGGAGGCCAGCAATCAGTTGATGAGTTCCTCCGTGAGACCGCAATAACAAACCCTCATGCAACCTTCATCTACACCAATCCAAAAGCAGAGCAGATCATCTTCCCAAGGGCAGTTGACCAGATACCTTTCCAGTCAAAGGAAATAAAACCTCACCCACAAGGAGTTGAGCTTGGCATCATGATGAATCTTCTTGCCATGACAAAGGCAAAGAACCTGCAACTATTCCTGTCAAACGAGTTTTCAAGGGTAACAGCAGCGACCGCAAAGCAGATCTGCGAGAACGCAAGCCTTCTTCCTTCAACAAAACCTAAAAGCCTCTCCAGAAGCTCTGTTGAAAGCCTGATGAAAGGCATACAAGAGACAAAGATAATGAACCCTCCCACTGACTGCCTTTCACCGATCACAGCAGATAACTTCGAAAAAGGGCTAAAAAAGGAGATCAACGCTGAATTCTTCACAACCACAACCCGGCCGCCCCAGGTCTACAGCGGTAACCCATTCATTGTAGAGGTAGGCATGGCCTATGGAGGTCAACAACCAAAAGACAAGCCGATCCGCGTGCTTCGTTATGCAAACCGTGTCCCTCTTCTTTACCAGCAGGGTGCCTGCGGTGTAACAAAAGCTATCATCCAGAACACTTGGAGAAATTACGGCCTTAACCAGAGCAAGGGAAGCCTTCCCCAGGGTCCCTTGACTGTTGCAGTCCATATAATCTCAGTCTGGGTCCCTTTCACTTCTGAAAGCAAGGAAGCAGTAGCCCATTATCCTGAAATAATAAAAGAGATAAAGCTTGCAATCCAGGAATGCGGAAGAAAGCTTTCAAGTTATGTAAGAAAGAAGAAAAAGATCCATGACGAATCAAAGAAAAGGGATTATATAAAAAAATACATCCCGCATCTCGGCATAGCTTTACAGGAGATATTAGAACTTGAAAATCATACCCGTGAAGAGAAAGAAGAACAGCTCTCAGGGATCCTGGAGCATACAAGGGGCAAGCTTGAGGACGTTGAATTTGATCCATCAAAGAATACTGAATACGACGAAAGCTTCGCAAAGATAGGAAGTGATAGCAATGACGAAGAATAATGTTATTGAAAAGATTACAGGTATCGCACAAGACATATATGACGGTATCTCCAAGAATGAGCATCCCTGTATAGAATCCCCGCTAAGGGCTTTATCCAATGTGAACTACAATTCTGACGATGGTTATTTCGAGCTCCAGGGCAAGACCAAGAAACGAAAACTTACAGCATCAACTGTAAAGTCATTTGCCCAGACACTTCGCATGATGAGCGAATCAAAAAAGCTCATAGAAAGTGATGACATCGCAACAAAAAGAGAGATGTATTATATCTCCAAGAACTGGGAAGATGCCAGGTTCAAGGAACAGGTGGAATCCGACTCAGTCATGGACGATGTTGAAGCGATGGTCATGGTAAACCGTGAACAGCTTGGATTCATCCCTGAAGAGAAAGGAGGCCACGTTGCAGGAGAACTGACAGTAATAGACCGTGACTCAGAGACAGGTGACAGGATTGAGATTGACTGCACAAGATTCGGCTCCGGCGCATACAGTGTTCCCTCATCAGTCGAGCACCTTGAGTTCAGGACTAACGCAAAATTCATCCTTGCAATCGAAACCTCTGGTATGTTCGAGCGTCTCAACAAGCACAAGTTCTGGAAGAATTCAAACTGTATACTTATTGCCATGGGCGGTGTCCCTACAAGAGCATGCAGGCGTTTCATACGTAAGTTATCTGATAACCTCAACCTTCCTGTTTACGTTTTCACAGATGGCGATCCATACGGATTCTTGAACATCTACAGGACACTAAAGGTAGGCTCAGGAAATGCAGCGCACATCAACGAGTTCTTCTGTGTTCCAAACGCTAAATTCATCGGCATAACTCCTGATGACATCAAGACCTACAAGCTTCCCACTCATCCTTTAAAGGACATAGACATAAAGCGGGTAAAGGATGGTATCAAGAACGATCCCTTTGTCCACCACCACAAGGAATGGCAAAAAGCGCTTGAGACAATCGTCAAGATGAAACAGAGAGCAGAACAACAGGCCCTTGCAAAACACGGCCTTAACTTCGTCATAAGTAACTATCTTCCTGAAAAATTAAAGAAACATAATACATGGTTACCTTAGCAACCATGAAAAAAATTAACGTTTTGCGGCTTTTTTTGTTGCTTTCTTAGCGGTTTTCTTGGTTGCCGCTTTTTTGGTAGTCTTCTTAGTTGCTGCTTTCTTGGTAGTCTTCTTCTTAGTTGCCGCTTTCTTTGTAGTTTTCTTTTTTGTTGCTGCCTTCTTGGTAGTCTTCTTCTTAGTTGCTGCTTTCTTGGTAGTCTTCTTCTTGGTTGCCGCTTTCTTTGTAGTCTTCTTCTTAGTTGCTGCTTTCTTGGTAGTCTTCTTCTTAGTTGCCGCTTTCTTTGTAGTTTTCTTTTTTGTTGCTGCCTTCTTGGTAGTCTTCTTTTTTGTCGCTGCTTTCTTAGCAGGAGCTTTTTTCTTGACTGTGCGTTTAGCTGCCATAATCACACCTCACAGTCTTTCTGGATTGTATCATATTTAAATCTTTTGGAAAAGAAAAGACAAAACTACCCATTAAATGCCTGTTAAGCAAGAACAAGTTATTTCATAATCAACAAAAAAATACCAACGAACACTTATTAAATGATATCATGTGGTAAGGTTTTATTTTCTTTAGAGTTGGATATCAGGATAACACCCGAACCAGCTAGAAAACCTTATTTTAACAGATATAATAAAGAAGGAACCGTTTTTATTCCAATATATAAAAAATTTTGAACACAATATTTATAAAGAAAAGTCTACCTAAAATAAGCCAGATAAAATGCCAGAAATCCACAAACAATTTCAAGATACATTTACGCTATTCGAAAAAGAACATCTAGCAGTCAGAGATAAAGTAAACGAAATGGATTTTCATGACAAAGAATTAGAGAAGAAACTTGCAGAATACATCCCAAAAATAGACGAATGGTGGTTTTCTTATTTGGAAGAGCTCGCTACAATTAGCTCAGAATTTAGTGAAGAAGAAAACAGAACACACAAAAAATTTACATTCAATTCTAAACTACGAGAAGTCCTTCAAGAAGGACATTTCTACTGGAGAATTATCAACAAACCAAGAGGATATGCTGGAGATGCAGAAATGATGAATCTAATCTATAGAGATTCATTCGAAGGAAGTACACCCTTTGGAAAATTAATACATAAACATGCAACAGAAAAGATAACTTGTGAAGCTGTAAGAAATAGAAGAAGACTATTAAGAGATCTACTTTTAGAAACTGAAGGAGATGTTCTCAATCTTGCAGCAGGCCCCGCTGCTGAAATACATGACGTACTTAATTTAAACGGATATGAAAAGAATTATAATTTTCTTGCTTTAGATCACGATATAAAAACACTCAAAAATGCAAAAGCTCTCAACCACAAAAATAACTTAAAATACTCACTTGGAAACGCATTTCAAATACTCAAAGGAGACATGAGAATTGCAGAACCCAGAGGAGTCTTAGTTGATTACTGTAATCCAAAAACAGACTTCAAAGGGATACAAAAATTATTGGCACCAATAAAATACAAAACAAAAAGATTAGCACCTGAAAGCTATGATTTTGTTTACACCGCAGGATTATATGATTACATTCAGACTTACCCAAATAATAAAAATAAAGGCACTGTTGCTCTTACCAGAAACCTTTTTGAACTTGTAAAACCAGGAGGTTCACTTGTAATAGGAAATTTTAGTTATAATAATCCAGATGAAATTAGTTTCTCTATGGAATATCTACAAGACTGGGTCTTAATCTATAGAAATGAAGAGGAGATTAGATATTTCGCAAGCAGTATAGATGAAGAAAAAATTGCAAACATTGATGTACTAGCGGAACCAACGAATATTAATTACTTCCTTAAAATTGAAAAGAAGTAATTCAAAAAGAGGTGAATAAATTGTTCTCCGACGGAGCAAAAAGTTTGATTGTAAGAAAACTTCTAACAGTAGCTAACGGTAGACTAACATTATTCCAGAAAATAAACTATACTGTTTATCCTGCTAGGGCCATGGCAAAAACACTTCAGATGATTGGAGAGAAGAATGGCAAGGAATTTCTGTTTCAACTTGGATTTGATGCGGGTAATGATGCTGCCGATGAACTAATCGAGAACTTAAAATTAGATACCAAGGGAGGCCAAAAGACCTACAAACTATTTCAAGAGCTGCTAGAAGTTATTGGGTTTGGAAAATTCAGGTTCATCAAATACAAGCCGGGATCAGAAAAGTCAATACTTCATGTAGACAACCATCCTGTACTAGAATCTGCCAAAGAAATCTACGGAACAAGTTCGCTAGTGTGCAACTTCTACCAAGGTGTTTATTCTGCTCATGCACAAAAAGAATTCAATATCCCAAATGCCCACTTTGAAGAGACACAGTGCATCTGCCATGGGAACCAATTTTGTGAATGGATTACCGGGATATCTAAAGAAGAATTACTAAAAAAGGATTAAACCTCAAGATCATAGATCTTAATACCTTCAGAAGTAATATCAAAAGGATGAGTATCCTCGTTATTCTTAGTCTTTCGCATTTTTCTAATAGACAAAGATCGTGGGAACTCCCCTCCTAAAGACTCAAATGACAACAATACCACACCATCAGCCGCAAACTCGGAAACCCCATCAGAAGAAAGCCTTGAAGCATTCTCAGGAATCTCAGATATAAGGATAGCAGTCGTAGGTATTGCCTTCACATCACTCACAAACCGATAGATGAAATTCTTCTTGATATCATCACCTATGATCGGCGGAGAAAGGATAGTATTATTTCCTACCACATCATGCATCATCATGTCCTCTGATTGTGCATATACAGGCGCATTGATTGATAAAGCAGAAAGTGAATCCACAACAAGCCGCTTTGCGCCAGCTTCACGCGCAGTGGTGATTATCTGGTACACCGAATCCTTGTTGATCTCATTCACAGGAATGCATGACAAGATCACAGTTCCCTCTTGCTCAAGCCGCTCGATCTCACTAAAACCCAACTGTTTTGCCTGCTCACGCAGATCTTTAGGGCTCTGTTCAAAGCTCACATACATGGACACATCCCCATGATGCAATGCCCCTTTGTAGATGTATTCCATCCCAAAGATGGATTTACCTGTTCCAGGAGAACCAGAAAGAAGGACAATGCTATGCTCAGGGAACCCTCCCTGTATAAGTTCGTCAAAGCCTTTTATGCGAGTAGGAATTCGATTCATGCAATCACCTTTCTATCATATCAGAACCACCATTTAAATAATTTACGCTATATGACTCCCATGCATACATGATAAACCCTGCAAAATAGAACAGGACCGTTATTCCCATGAAAATAAGCATGTAAAAATAAGACACATACGAGACAACTGTTCCCTGTGAAAGAAGAGACGAGAGTATGTTCATGTACTGCCTTCCAAGATCAAACGCAAAAAGCTTCACATACCACAAGAAGAACACATTAACAAAAGTGATCCCAAGCGCAATGATCCCCTGCCTGCTTAGAATCCCCAATATTCCCATCACAACACCTGATCCAACCCCTATAAGTACAACAACAAGGTAAGGGAACACCGGCTCTGCCTTCTGCGTCTGTATATCCACTCCACTAAGCACACTGCCTGAAATCGAAGTCATAGTAAGCACAGGTGAAAGTATCAGCACCATAACACACATGAAAAAAACACCCAAAAGCCAGACAGGTATATGTGCCCGTTCACCCCTGTATGCCTTCAGCCAGAAATACCCAGGCGCAAGAAACAACAGGAAAGCCCCCACTATATTGAAAAGATATATCAACACAATTCCCAAAGTATCAGCAAACCCCTGCCCAGACAACTGATCTGTAAGCAGACTGATGAAAGGCTGGTGCGCCGCCTCAGAAAGGCTGGAAAAATACAAAGCATCATGGAACCCAAGTATATAAGGCACAAGAAAATTACCTATATCTGTCAGAAGATGCAGGACAAGCATCCCTGTAACCCCAAGAAAAAGCCCCCTTTTGGTATAGAAGAGTTCAAGGAAATTCTCGTAAAAACCCTCACCAAAACTTCCCACCTTATGCAGGAAATGTTCAGCATCAAGATGCTTTCGCATACGAACAATCAAGAACAGGTAAAAGAACAATCCGAAAACAAGCAAAGGAGCATCAACAGCAAAAGCAAGCCACTCCATGAAAAAATTGAACACCACCACATAAAAACCGCATAGTATCACAAGGCTTGTGATAAAACGCGTAAAGATCTGTTTCATCGATGAGGAAGGCTCCCCCTCCTCATGTATGATTGACATGATCGAAGGTGCTTTTATATCATACCTTATAGCCATGAACAATGCAATGCAAAAAAGCAAAAGACCACCAAAAAAGAAAGTAGCCCCGTTTATCTGCATCGAATTCTCTACAAGCCCCTCAAGTATAGCCTGAACAAAAGGAGCTACCTCCTCCTCTATTGCAACGTGCGCAAAATGCGTCATGTTCTTGAATATCAGGAGAAAATATGCCAGTATTATCAGGAGATCTATATCCCGCGGCTTGAGCCCTATCTTGTGCCCATGTATGTCCTCATGCATATCCTTTCCAAAGATAAGTTTTGCAAGATTCACATGATACATAAGGTACCCTAGCATGACCCATGAAAGGATCTTCTTGAAAAAATCAAGCTCGCCTCCGAGGACTTCTAGAAAATCAAAGATATTCAAGAGGATAAGCACGATGACGAATATATCCTCGAACCAGTGCTTGAGCTTTCTTTTATATACAGGTTTTTCCTGCGGTTGAGGCCCAGGTTGATTATACTGCCCCTGATTATAAGGTTGATTATAAAGACCTTGGTTATAATTCTGACCAGGCTGATACCGACCTTGGTTATAATATTGATTGGCCTGCTGATTAGGCAAGGCACCTGGGTCATATTGATTAGGATCATAACCCTGGAACTGCTGGTTCTGATAAGACCTGGGATCCGGAGGAATCATGATTACTTGTCAATAACCCACATATATAAGGATTTGTCTTTACTCCCGAGTAACCTCATAATTCAAGACTAGATGCATAGTCAATAAATTTGCGCAAAATAGTTGCATCAGGATAATTCTTGAAATGAGTATCACCATATTCAGACGAATTCTTTAATGTATTCATCTCAAAAATATATCTTTCATAGGAACCAATACCTGGAAAAATTCCTTTCAACCGCCGCAGTAATCTCAGATCCCTATGATCTCTCCCCTTTTCCCCAAAAACTGCAACAGTAAGATAATTAAGTAAAGAGATAAAACCAATACTATACAGCATATACAAAACATCAGGATAAGACAAGGCATAATCTCTCAGATATTCAGGCTTCACAGAATCATCATAATCAAGGACCTGCAGTGCAATTATGGCCTGATAACAATCGACTGCCCGCTCATAATAGACATAGGCTCTTGACTTATCAACCTTTACCAATTTTAAGACCTTCCTTCTTTATCTTAGAGAGAAGATCTTTCTTTAAGTCTTTTGGATCCAGGATTGAAATATCCTTCAGGAAATATGAAGCAATTTCTGCAACATTCCGATCAGTTGTAAGAATATCAATATCTGAATTTTCACGTAAATCATTTCGTGCATAAGAACCGAATATCCATGCCCTGTCAGTGCATTTCTTTATTGCATTCATAAGCTTTTCGTGAACACAGCTGTGATGTCTCATGATTACTGTAATAAAATCCGAATAGATTGTGTCAGGTATAAGCCGGACCAATACAGACCTTCCTTCAACTCTTGTATCCACAAACCCCATACTCCTGTACTCATCTATGATTAACCGGGCCTGATTGACACTTATTCTTGCATCACGAGCAATAGAACTCATACCCTTCTCGAGGTTCCGAAATTTGTAAAGTGATTTGAGTAGCCTGATCTTACGTCTACTACCAAGTAATCTTTCAATATCCAAAAGATAATCCTGCCTATTCATCCTAAAAATAGTAGATATAAACTATAGATAGTATATAAACTTTACTCCCGAGTAAAACTATCTATGATGACCTCACCTCCAGAGACCTCCCCCTCAACATACAAAACATCCCCTTCCTCCACACCCATCTCATCAAAATACACCGCATCAAATTCAGTGGACAAGACAAGCCCCGTAACCCCTCCATAATCCTTGACAGAGACAACCTCAACCCTCAGCCCTGTAGGCCCATCTGATATCAACGGGTTTTTTGGGAAAGGAACAAGCATACTGCATACAAGAAGCATCATGATTCCAAAGATACTCACCACAAGACTTATAATCCTCAGCATACCCTTATATCACACCAGATGCCTAAAAAAGATTCCCGGAATAAACCTGAAAATATTTCAACCTTTGTCTGCAAAAGATGCGGCGAATGCTGCAGCTACCTGGTCCAGCTGGATGATGAGGATATAAAAAGGATAAAAGAAGCAGGATACTCCGACTTTTACTATCTTGATAAAGAAAGAAAAGTATTAAAAAGGAAAAATGGTTATTGCATTTTCTACAAGGAAGGATGCACAATCTATTCCCTTAGGCCTAAAGTCTGCAGGGACTATCCATTCATCAATACAGACACAGTAGACAGTTGCAGGCCAAGTGATGATCCTCTCCTGAAAAAATACCTGGCATTCAAAAACCTTAAATAATATTACAAAAGGAGAAAATACAATGAAGGATTTCAAGACCACAAAAGAGATTGATGTATCAGAGAAGATAATAGACCAGGTGGTTGGCCAGGAAAAGGCTGTAGAGACAATCAAGAAAGCAGCCCAGCAAAGACGGCACGTTTTTCTTATCGGTGAACCAGGGACTGGAAAATCAATGCTTGGCGTAGCCCTTTCTGAACTCCTTCCAAAAGAAGAGCTAAAAGATATTGTAGCCTTCCCAAACCAGAATGACGAGAACCAGCCTCTCATTAGGGTAATGCCTGCAGGAAAAGCAAGAGAGCTTGTCCAGCGCGCAAAGATGGAAACCGCAAACATGTTCAAAGGTCAAAACATAATCCTTCTAATCCTTCTCATATTATTCCTGTTCATCGCCCCCTGGTGGGCGTTCTACCACTACGGTGACCCTGGAAATGTGATCCAGCCTTTCCTTGGCTCCACAGAAGAGCCCATAAACGGAAACCCCCTTCTTGGAGGACTCATGTTCTTCACATTCACTATTGCAGGCCTGCTCTTTTTTGCAAGCTACATATTCATAATGAACCTGGGAAAACGCATGGCAGGAGCCCAAAAACCCCAGACACCAAAAGTGATAGTTGATAACTACAACAAGAAAAAGGCCCCGTTCAATGACGCGACCGGAGCTCACGCTGGAGCCTTGCTTGGAGATGTCCTTCATGATCCCTTCCAATCAGGAGGCCTTGGAACCCCTGCCCAGGAACGTGTAGTTGCAGGCATGATGCACAAGTCCCACCTGGGAGTCCTCTTCATAGACGAGATAGCGACCCTTCATTCACACACCCAGCAGGAACTCCTGACAGCACTCCAGGAAGGCAAATATCCTATCACCGGACAATCAGAAAGAAGTGCCGGCGCAATGGTAAGAACCGAACCAGTGCCCTGTAATTTCGTACTTGTTGCAGCAGGCAACTATGATTCAATCCAGAACATGCATCCCGCACTAAGATCCCGTATCAGAGGCTATGGATATGAGATATACATGCAGGATTCGATGCCTGACACCCCTGAGCATCAGGAAAAGATATCAATCTTTGTTGCCCAGGAAGTCAAGAAAGACAAGAAGATACCACACTTCACAAAAGAGGCAGTGGAAGCAATAATCGAAGAAGCAAGGCGGATGGCTAACCGCAAAGGCCACCTTACCTTAAGGTTCAGGGAACTTGGAGGGATCATCCGCGCAGCAGGTGACCTTGCAAAAGAAGAGAAAGCAAAGCTTGTCGAAAAGAAGCATGTTGCAGACGCAAAAAAAGTAGCCCGCTCACTTGAAAAACAGATTGCAGATACATACATCGAAAGAAAGAAAGAGTATGAAGTGATAGTCACCTCCGGTTCCCAGATCGGCCGTGTCAATGGCCTTGCTGTAATGGGCGCCCAGCAGTCAGCCTCAGGGATAATCCTCCCGATCGAAGCTGAAGTGACAAAAGGAGGCAAATCAGAAGAGATAATTGCAACAGGAAAACTCGGTGACATCGCAAAAGAAGCAGTCAAGAACGTATCTGCAATCATCAAGAGATACTTCGGAGAAGATATCAAGAACTACGACATCCATGTCCAGTTCCTCCAGACCTATGAAGGTGTTGAAGGTGACAGCGCAAGCATAGCAGTTGCAGTTGCAATAATCTCCGCATTAAAGGATATTCCCATAAAACAGGACTATGCCATAACAGGCTCCCTTTCAGTAAGAGGAACTGTTCTTCCTGTAGGAGGTGTCTCAAGCAAGGTCGAAGCAGCAATAGAGACAGGACTAAAAACAGTAATTGTCCCAAAAAGCAACATGCAAGATATAGTCATAGCAAAAGAAAAGCTTGACAAGATCCAGATAATCCCTGTCCAGCATATATCAGACGTCCTCAAGGAAGTCTATGACTGGAAGAACAAAAAACAGCTATTGAACAAGCTGCTGAAAGCATGACCAACAGAGCAAGACTCCTGGCAAACATAAAACGCTACGCAAACCAGGTCAGAGAACTCGAGGATGACGACCCTGAATTCTGCAGGCTATTGGAGGAACTCGAGGATGAACTCTGACATGTTCATTTACGGCGCAACCAGAAAACGCCTCCAACCCATTTATATCATGTTCACCTTCCTGCTGCTTTTTTTTGTTGCAGCAATATCACTCTTCATCTTCTGGGGATCCAACCCCTTGAGTGGAACCATCTTTGAGATAATATTTTTCCATGTAAAGACCCATGTATCTACCCTTTCCTACCTGGGCGTCTTCTATGTCACCTTTTTTGGCGGATTCTTTTTCCTGTCAATACCCATAGAAGTATTTTTTGTAGGTGCCCTGAATAACCACAACCCCCTCCTCTTGATTCCTGTAGCCCTTGCTGGCGCAGCAATCTCATATAGCATAGACTACCTGTTAGGTTACAAGCTTGCAGGATTCTCAAGAAGATTCATACCTATAAAGAAATTTTATAAGATCAAGTCCCTTGTGAACCGCCGTGGACTGATAGCGATCCTCTTTTTCAACATCATAGGTGTCGGATCCCAGCAGATGACATTTGTCCTTGGAGTGTTCCGCTACAACAGGACACGCCTTTTAATTGCAACACTCATCGGACAATTGATAAAGTTCATAGGCCTTAGCCTTTTTTTCTTGATATGAAACTCACCCACAAAGTTTAAAAATCAGGACTCCTGATTAATAAAAATGACCGAACAGATTGCAAAAAAACCATACAATCTAAAAGAGGAATTCTCACTCAAGAAACTTCTGGGCAAGCATGTCCTTTCCCATTCAGGAGAGATTCTTGGTAAAGTGACAGATATCTACATAAAGGATTACTCAATCATAGGAATCACAGTCTCCAAAAATCCTGACCTCTTCATTGAAAAGACATATTTTGAAAGCTTCAGGGAAAATGCAGTGGTCTTGAAAATAGACCCGATCCCACGCATTGTAGGGCTTCCCGTCCTTGACTGCAACGGCAGAAAGATAGGCAAAGTCAACCGAATTGAGCGCCCTGACACAACAAACACCTTCACCGCAATCTTTGTAAAAAAGAATCTTCTCTCAAAGGAGATACGGTTTGAAGCATCAGAAGTCCAGACAATCAGCCAAAACATTATTCTCAAGATCGAGATAGAATGACAGAAGATATCTTCAGCAAGAGCATCATAACCTCAGACGACATCCTGGGAAAAGATGTTATAGATAATGAAGGAAACCATGTTGGTGTCGTCACCCAGCTTCACATAGACAAGAAAAAAAAGACAATAACAGGGATTAGCATTGATTCAGGTTTCATGAAACCCTTTGCATTCATAGGGATAGAGCTTGTCCTCAACTTCGGGATTGATGCAATCTACATCTCCCAGACCCCAAACTCCCATTACCTAGGCCTTGCAGTCTTCGACTGCTACGGCATACCTGTGGGAACAATCATAAGCGCAATCCTTGACGAACACAAGAATCTCTCATCAATTGACGTGAAGCTTGGACTCTTCAAGAAAGTGACCCTTCCTGAATACACCATAAAACACATAGCAAGAAACGCTATTCTTAACATAGAAAAAGACTACGTTTACGAGATATTCAACGCCACGAAACATAGACCTCGTCGGTCCTCTCGTAAGGCCTGATCCTGGTATCCTCTGTTCTGACACCATTGGAATACTCAAGCAATCCAAGCCATGCTATCATCGCAGCATTATCTACCAGGAAATCATTATCAGGAACATGACACTTCACACCCCTTCCATCACACATGACCCTTGCCATCTCCTGCAGCCTGGAATTGCAGGCAACCCCTCCCCCCAGGATAAGCTCCTGTTTCTCAGTATGCGCAAGAGCCCTCTCAGAGACCTCTAGAAGCATGGCAAAAGCAGTCTCCTGGACTGAATACGCAATATCCTCCTTTTTGTATTTTGAAAGTTTTTGCATGACATTTGTAAGAAGCCCACCAAAAGATACATCCATACCTTTGACAACATAAGGCAACTCGACATAGCTACCGCTTAAAGCAAGTTCAGCAATCCTTGGCCCTCCGGGAAATCCCTCACCCATTGCACGCGCCACAGAATCAAGAAAATTACCGATGCCTATATCCAGAGTCTCTCCGAATATCCTGTAACGCCCCCCTTCGTATGCGATTATCTGGGTGTTTGCTCCTGACGCATACAGGAGCACCGGATCCTTGCTGTCAAAAAGCATCTGCCCTATCTCAAGATGCGCTATGCAATGATTGACACCTATCAAAGGGCATTCCAGCCGCGCAGCCAGAGCCCTTGCAGCTATCGCTCCCACCCTAAGGCAATGCCCAAGCCCTGGCCCTTGTGAAAAGGATATAAGGCCTATATCTTTTGCTGATATGCCTGCACTGGATAATGCCTTGTATATGACAGAATCAAATCCCTCTACATGATGCTTTGCAACCTCCTGGGGAAGCATCCCTCCTGCCTCTGTCGTGTAAGTTGCCCTTTCATTAGAAAGCACATTCTTTCCTTCAACCACAGCAGCCCCGAAAGTATGCGCTGTGGATTCGATCCCTAAGCAATACATGCCAATACTGAATAAAAGCCTGTTTTTAAAGTTTGTGTAAAACTATGATTCAGTAGTAACCAGGACAATCTTTAAAAACAACCATGCAATCCAAGACCCCATGATACATGAAGTTCCCAGGCCCACAAGGAAACTTAAGAGACTCAAGCGCGCACAGCGAAGATACCAAAAATACCAAAGCTCTCTTTCTCAAGGTAAGTTTCCTCCAGGACTCATGGCAGATTTTGCAAGAAAAGCAGGTAAAGCAGCAGCGACAACCACTGCCGCAGCAATTATAACCCTGACAGGAATAGTAGGCGTCAACTACGCCCCAACTCCCATCCAACACAAGCCCTTCCAATATCTCGCAAGACACATCCACAACATAACAGACATAAAACCTATCCCTGAGTCCCTCCAGACCTATACCCATTCTGCAAAGATCGTTGACAATAAAGGCCAGACCCTAAAGAGCTTTGGAAAGCGCATTATAGAGAACCATATCCCCGACCATGTAAAACACGGCCTTCTTGCCTGTGAAGACCAGCTATACATGAAACATCCAAACAAGCCCTGGCATGTCAACAACTTTCTCGTTCACCCAGGAGTCAGCTGGTATAATCTTATCGGTGCAACAATCTCCCAATTAAAAGGATACAACCGCGGCGGAAGCACGATAGCCATGCAGAATGCAAAAAAGATCCTCCATAATGACCAAAGGACTGTAAAAAACAAGCTCAAGGAGATAATCTATTCCTATAATCTCATATCAAGCTTTGGAAAAGAGAAGAACCTCACATTCTACATAAACACAGTTCCCCTTGGAAACAACATCTACGGTTTTCCAGCTGCAGCAAAAAACTATTTTGGAAAAGAACTCCAGGACATCAACTACCAGCAGGTCGTTGCCCTTGGCGCAACAATCCCAAACCATAACAGGATCCAGGCTTTCTACAGTATCATAAACGGCAAGAATATAAGCGAACTTTCTCCCTCTCTCCAGTATCACGCTAATAAAGGCATCAACAAGATGAACCTTGCCCTTGAGAATCTCCATTCCCTGGAAGAAATAACTGATGCAGAATACCATAAGTGGAGGATAGAAGATGAAAAAGATATCCAGGGCATAGGTTTTCGGGAATTCAAAGACCCTCTTTACGGCAAGGAAGAATGGGCTACCTGGAACATAATACGCACAGTTGCAAGCAATACATACAATATAGACGGTAGAGAAGTAAGCGGAAGAGAACTCCTCCTTGAAGAAGAAGGGGATTTCGTGATCAAAACTGACATTGACATAGACCTCACCCGAAAGATCAAGGAAACGGCTCATCAGTTCACCTACAGTAAAGAATACGAGAAAACCCTCAGAAAAAGGAACAAAAGCACCTGGTTAAAGGACAAGAAAAGGTATGACAACCCCCCCTACAAAGACTTTGAAGAATTCATCGAATACACCCAGGACCACCTGGACATAGGAATCATGGCAATAGACAACGAAGGTGACATAATAACCTACATTGGAGGTAATAAATTCAGGGAAGACGGAATTATAATAGACATGATGAACAGGAACGCTACTCTCTATCCAGGCTCCACGATGAAACCCATTATCGCCTATTACGCAATGGCATTCACAGGCATTACCCCTAAGACAACTTTTGAAGACAGGCCAATTGAACTTAAGTTTGTCGAAAGTGAAGGGAGACGCAGGTGGCTTCCCAGGAACTGGTATCCATACAGTTCAAAGCGACCGCTTGGCGCACGCTATTCACTTGAAGAAGCACAGGTTCTCTCAGTAAACACAATCTTTGCAAGACTCTACACTAAAAGTATAATCCAAAACTCCATGCAGGCAGGATTTGAATCCATAGGAATGGAATACAATAAAGAAGATGCCAATTACTGGCCCTTTGGGATAGGAGCATCAGAGATGCCTGTCCAGGATTGGCTTGGCATATATTCAGCATTCCTTGACGGGCAATTCAAGAGACCATCTTTTGTAAAAGAGATAACCAGGAATGGCAAGGTTATATACTCAAAAGAAAATGACCCCAAGAAAGAACCAGTTCTTCTTTTTGAAGACGACTACGCAAGAAAAAAAGAGCTTGACATACTCTACGAAGTATGCAACAATGGCTCTGGAAAAAGCATGCGCTCAGAATTTAAGCAGCACACAAACCTTGTCTCAGGCAAGACCGGAACAGAGAGCAAGGAACGCGAATCACTTTTCATAAGCCATTTCAACCCTTACCACGACCGCGAATCACATCCTGAAAAGACCATCACCATGCTTGTCTACTTTAAAACAAGCACAGGAGGATACAAGAGAATAGGAATGAGTACAGAAGGCCCCACCAATGTTGCGGGAACCATATACAATAACCTTTTCTTTGAAGAACTAAAAGAACAAAGCCAGGCAATACTGGATAATACAGACCTGCATGCAAACGACCTGTATCTTGCAAACATCAATCACTACATAAAAACCGCCCTTGAAGGCACCCATGACAAAGAACCCATCAACAGGCACATCCATGGTGTTGATGGCTACACAGCTCTTCTCAAGCAGATTTTACACAAAGAAAACGAGATATATAAAGGAAAAGATGATGCCTTCAATAAGCTCATTGAATTCTACTGCCAGGACAAACTGATCCGTTAAGGTAGTTAGTCTTCAAAAGTAATAAAAAACTATATAAAAAGCAAATCATTCCAGGTATAGATGGGGTTGAAGGGGCTTTTGCAGGAATACTGTAAATACAATGAAACTCGTGTCCGCCAGAAAAAGATAGGCCATATCCTATCAGGAAAACCTCTCGGCATGAAATCCATACCAATAAGAAAGAGCAAGGACCTAAGATACTGGACTGCTAGCCAGGAAAGGCTGGACGAACTCCATAGGCGCCTCACCTTATACCTTGATGATGCAGAGCCAGTAAAAAAGCTTTTCCCGGATATATACACCTCAAAACGCATGATCAAGAAATACACCACCAATACATTCAAGGTATTTCACCTGTCTGATGATTTAAGTGATAAACTGGGGGATTTCCAATACATGGCAACATCCAGTAGCACCATTCCAAACCTCTTATACCAAAAGACCAAAGAAATCATAACAAGAAAGGACAATGTTACAGGCTACAGGATCAAAGGAAAAGACCTTGAATATCCTATCAATGATTTCCTCCATGACCTATTCGGCTCAGGAGAGACGATAAATGCCAAGAGATGGCACAACAGCCTTATCCAAAAGGCAAGAAGAGGGCATGCAGATTGGCTCACCCGTATGCATCTCAAAGGAACACCTGAATTGACAGTCGCAAGCAATGACCCTATCATACCAGGCATGTGGCACCTCTACCCAGGCCAGGATATATTTTTAGAGGAGAAACTGGATGAGATGAACAAAGAGCTCTCCCAGTACAACTGCAGTATACAGACAAAAACATTCCAGATAAGGTGAAACTATGGTACTATTCAGAAGAAACAAAAATTTAGAACAAACCCTTGATGAAAACATGATTGAGATTCATGATCTAGAAGCCCAGGATATTGAGAGACAGGAATTTCCTGAACAGGAATATACTGACCACCGCCAGGAATACAAGCAGAATCTGCTTAAGACATTTGCCAACCAGGATATGTTCCTTGACATATACGGTTCTCAGATAGAAAAATCAATGAAAGCCCTTTTCTTCCAAAAGCCATTCAACACCGAAGAAAGGGATAAAGCCTGCACCTTGGCAAAAGACAACTTCACATACGATTCCCTTGACAGCAAAGCAAGCCAGATAGCAAACCAAAGCCTCAAAAACGCAGAAGAGATCGGAGACATAATTGAGGTTCTCAAGAAGAACAGGCATACCCGCCAGGACTCCGGAGACATAAAACCCACAGCACACACTCAATGGGAAGATATAATCTCCGCTGAGACGACTGTATCCCATGTGGATGAGAAAGAATCACTTACAAGTATCCTGGGCCATGCAGGATCGTTCATAAAACTATTTTTTGCCTATAGTAAAAGACCTGGCAGGATGGAGACCATACCAAGCGATTACGGCAATGAATCAGGCCTGATTCCCTCCCAGTTCTCTGAGGAGAAATTCACACCAAGCATCGTCCAGACACCTACCCGCCGGATTCGTGAAGCGAACGCACAGATAGCACAACAATACCTTTCCATGCAAAACTCCATTGTAAACAAGGTAGAAGCAACGACCAATGCAAGGATATCTATGCTTCTCTACGCACTCAAGTCTAAGACAGACGAAGAACACGAGATATACAAGATAATGGAACATCAAGCAGGAAAACAATCAGGCATGGAGTATACGACAACAGTAGATGATATCCTTAAGGCACAGGAATATGTAGCAACACTTGAAGAGACAAATGATGAGACTCTCCAATTCATCCATCCAGAAACAATCAAGCTCATCAAGGAATACAAGCCTCCAACAGACCATGAGACCATAAGCAAGTTTGATCAGATGGTGATTGAAAAGAAAGGGGTTGCTGACAGGCGTTACCTTACAGAATACAAGAAAACCCCACAGGAGACTCTCCAGAAACTCTCAGACATAAGGGAAAAATACACCGAGAACCTTCTCATAAAAGACCCTTTTGTCCAGACCCTGGACTGCCTTATCAGGCTATCTCCTGAGGTTCTTGCTGATGAGATCACAGACTATATAATAGAACAGGAGAACTCCCCTGAATTCAGGGAAAAGCTTGACCTTCTTCCTGAAAACCACCCACAGCGCAGGAGATGGCAGGAGAAAAAAGACGGTGCAGACCTCTTCCAGCTCCTTGGACTAAGATTTGTATATGACCATCAAAGCACAGTCTATAAGACCCAGGACGTCTTGATTGACCCTGCGATAAACGAGATAGAAGACCCAACCAACAAGACCTATGCAGAAATAATCAAGCAACGATACCCTGAAGGCCTTGACTTCTTCCAAAACGAGGACTACGAAGACCCTTCAACAAAACAGCTTTACCAGGACTTCAACGACGAGATGATAAGAAGAAAAGACATGCCCCGTTTCTACATTGGAGCAGATCTCTCTCCATTCTTTGTCGCCGAGTCCCTTATACGCGACAGCAAATCCAGAGGAAGAGAAAAATCCAATGCGGGGATATACCTTGATCCTGGCCTGAACCTGGAAGAAGAGATGGAGAATATAAGAAAACATTATCCAAAAGAATAATGAGTCTTGAACAAAGGATAGAAAGGATATTTCAGTACCATAAGGAAGGATTGGACCTCTCCGGAAAAGAAAGGACCCTCACCATCCTTTATGATTGTTCCAGCCAGTCAGCGAACAATCTCCAGGAACTGGTATTCCGCATGAAAAGAAAGGCAGACTTCTCCAAGATAGGTGAATTTCTCCATCCCATCAAGCTTTTTCCAAGAGACAACCCTGACAATGCTTACTCTTTCAAAGGTGAGAAAAAGATAATCAGAGATTATGAGAAAAGCCTAAGGAAACAAGGGGCACAGATTCCCCGCTCCTGGAGTAGTAAAGGCATGAGGTTATACACCGCCCAGCAGTTTTTCTATCTCTGCAGCCTGGGACCTGTAACCGTAAAGACCCAGGAAAAGAAAGGCATAAGGAATCATCTTTTCAGGGAAACAAGACAAAAGACACAAAAGCAATACACCATACCGCCAAAAGAAGAATCATCCGAACCCATACCGCAAGAACCACAATACGTAGAATCAGATCAAGCCCAAGAAACAAAAGAAGAATCTCACTCACAAAATATAGATCCAGCTAAACTCAAAGATGCAAAAAAACTCATCAAGCAAACAAGAAAGCACATGAAAGATAAAGACTACGAGAAAGCAACCCATAATCTCCAGACCTTAAAAGACCTCTACACAGAAGCAGTCCAATATACCTTGAAACCAAGGGAATTAAGAAAGATAAACTCGATCCACTCAAACATCCATACCTTAGAGGAAGATATGAAAGAGGAATTCGAACATCTACGTCTGAAACTTCCAGACCTTGTCAAAAGAAACGATTTCCAGAAGATAACAAGCTACACTATTCCTCCTTCAGAGGAAGATATCCACCAATACATTAACGATATAAATTACTTCACCAAGCTAAGAGAAAGCCTTATCGAATACAAAAGAACAGCAGAACTCCTCCAGAAAGGAGAACCTGTCCAATTCCAGGAGAAACACCAACATATAATGGAACTTATAGAACAACGTCCCCAGTACAAAGAGACATTCAACAGCAAACTCATATCTGACATAGAAGACTGGACACAAAAGCTCAAAGCCTACGAACAAGGTCAGGAGGGAACCTCTTAAGAATTGTTGTAACCTGCTCTTTTGTATAACCTCTTTCATACAAAGCAGTCGCATACTTTTGCAGATAGCGTTGATTCTTCCTGAATACCTTAGAGCTTGCCCCTTCAACAAGACCTGGACTCCAGCCTTGCTCGATCGCCTTTTGCTTCAGGACAGACATGTCATGCCCTTTCATGTGATGCTCCTGCAAATAATCCTCAAGCTCCGGAGAAGTCCGGCTGTATTCGAACACAATTCCCAATACCAAAGCAGAGACTAAAAAAACTATCAGGAAAGATATCAGCGGTGTATAAGAGAAATTGCTTGTGGCCTCCATTCGAGGATCATCCCTGCTGCTCTGCATATTTCTCTCACCTGCCTCAGCCTGTCCAAACGATGACACACCAACCTCATCTGCTCCCCCAGTACAAGTGAAAGAACCATCCTTGACAGAACTCTCGTATGAAGTTTCAACATCCAATTCAAGAGCAGTAGAAACACATCTCTTTACATTGAAATCGATATAATCAACTACACCCGACCCGTTTACATAAACCTCTTTTTTTAGGATACCATCAAACACTGTATAATTTCCCACAGGCTCAAGCACATCTCCAAAAGAGAGAAGATAAGTGACATTCGCATTCACATTAGCCTCAACATGGACAGGCACAGTAACATTATCAACACCGCTGACAGAAGGTATCATGAAAGATAAGCATGGGTCGCACACCCCTCCGCAATCAACACCTTCCTCATCCTGGTTTTGTATCCCATCAGTACAGGTTTCAGCACAGGCGCCATTAATACAGTTGCACGCTTTTTCATCCTCTTTCACCTCCTTGTCACAATAATACTCGACCAACAGGCCCTCATCAACGCAGTAATCAGTATATGTCTCATTCTCATATATGACTTCTCCTTTCTCAGAATAATTAATTCCATCTGAATCCTTGCATTTCTCAATACATGCTCCATCAAAACAATCACAATTGTACTCGACCTCTCCTTTGACCGCATCATTCACGCAGAACTGCTCAAGCAGGGTCTGGTTGTCGATACACTTGTCCTCATATTCATTATTATTGTAGACAAGCCTGCCCTTAGTGTAATAGTCCTCACCATCTGAATCAGAGCATGCAAAAGAACTATTCTTCTCTGTATTATTTGTATCATCTGTATGATTAGTATAATTCATGATTGAGCCATCATAGATGACCTCACCATAGCTTTCATCATCATTCTTATCAATCAGCACAGAATCCGCATCACCATTGAATGAATTACCAGGCGCCTTCAGGGGGATTGGAGCAGTATTCCTTATCGCTATCTCTCCCTTGAAAGTATTGTTCCTTACCAACTGGGAGAATTTCGCGCTGCCCCCACTTACCTGCATTTCAGAACCAAAAACATTCCTTTCCACCAAAAACCTTTCTGTATCAATGAATAAAAGCCCAGAAACATCATTTCCAATATACTGATTCATATAGCCCCTTTCATCAACTGCATCAATAGTATTTGAAAAGAACCTGTTTGAGTAAGAATCTATAAGAGAAACAAAAACATCATTTGAGACAAAAGAATTGTTATAACTGTCAGTCATTGTCACATTTCCCTTGTTTCCATTAAAATAAGAATTCATCAGGAAATCAAATTTTCCGCTCATCACATTCGATGTGAACCTGACATTTTCTGCATCTGAAACCCTGAATGAAGCATTACAGTTCTGGACCTGCGAATCATCATGGCTTATTACTATATCCCCACCTAGAAGTGTGGATCCTCTGCAATCAAGCATGACATCAGAATCTATTACGATATCTGATTCAAGCTCATAAATCCCTTCACAAAGGGCAAGATCCTCACTAAGCCAGTAATCAACCTCATCAACACAGATAAGGCTCATATTGACATAACCAAGCGCGTCATCATCATGATGATCATAAATATGCTCCTGGATATCATCTGTACCCCATAGAGTATCCTTTATGAATATTGATTCTTCCTGATAGTTATACACAGTATAATTTGTATTCCTGAATTCAAACCTCTCAAGGTTATTTCCAACACTTCCATCCTGAAGAGAGAGCCCTTTGCTGGAATTGAATATACGATTATCAGTAAAATTATTGTATGACGAGGAACGAAGAATTATACCTTGCATACAATCAATTATTGTAACATTATGCACAACAGAATTATCAGATTTGTACAAGCCTATTCCGAAATGGTAACCGGATATTCTGACATCTGATATGTTAAGTTTGGAATGAGAACTATAGATACCATCATTATAATTAAAAGAAGAGAGATTACTGTCGCGGATATCAAGGATACTATTCTCTGCAAAAATACGGGAATCACTCACAGAATCAACAATCTTGACCTCACTATCATAAGAAGAGAAACGAGAATCTGCAAAAGTGACGTTATCTACTGCACAATCACTATCATACACATAGATTCCATAACTACAAGAATTGAAAATTGTATCAGAGACATTTATCCCAACACCTTTACTTGTTATCCCCTTATAAGCATCCTCGATAATGCACCCTTTGATTGACACATCACCATATACCTCAAGCCCATCTCCGATAATTGTGGTCTGGTTGCACAACAATGAAACATTTTCCTCTACGATCATAGGTGAATTTATCTCATAATTCCCTGGACAAAAAGTAATGTTTGAACTGATCCTAAGTCCTGCATAAGGCGCAATAAGCTTACTGTCATTATCATCACAATCTACACTTGCAGGAGAACCATCTCCATCATTGTCCACGAATTTTTCAAGAGATATCTCGTATGAAGTTGCATCATAATAGCTGGATACCCTTATGTAATAAGGAGTGGAATTAACATCAAACACTATTCGTTGTACATCTCCATGGTATTGGGTCCTTCCATAAACCCTTCGCTGGTCTGCATCAAATATTTGTGATGTAAGATAATCTCCTTTCAGGCTTATAATATAAGTCCCTTTATCAACCTCAAGCCTGATATAATCCGCATCCCCCTCAGGAAATAAAGTCCTTTCCTGGGTATCAACAAGAACCTTTGAATCATTGAAAGAATCATCCGGCTCATATTCATCCGGTTCCAGATAATTCACGAAAACGATGTCTGTCTGATTATTTGAACTTCTAAGCTCAATCTCGTATTCACCGTATGTATCAAGAACAGTGGTATTCAGGACTGCAAGTGTCCCATCAATTACTTCCTTTTTTCCATCATCCCTAAGCCTTATACCCTCATCGCTCCAATTATTGCCATGGCGGTATCTCACTGTATAATTTGAGAAATTTCCTCTTACCGTTCCCTTTATCACAACAAAATCATCAGGTGGCATCCAAGCATTATCCTCTGGTGAGCTGATATAGAGATTATCAACCTCAACAAAAAAATAATCCCTTGCATCCCCGCTTTCAAGCTTGACATAATAATTCCCATCATTCACATCAGAGGTATTCCATGATCCAAGTACCCCTTCAGTGTAATTATGTTTCTCATATATCACATGACCTACAGGATCATAAGAATCTCCTGCTTCCCCATACTCAAGCGAATAATGCCCCGAGACATCTCCTTCAATCTCAGTAGTTCCGCTTATATGGGCTTCAGGAGTTACACCTACACAACCAGCTACAAGCAGTCCCAATAATATAATCATATACTTCATTTGTAAACAACATTACTCAAGCTTTCTATGTATGCCTTTGAGAGATTATCCGCCTGAATTGCTGCTGAAACATTAATCAATCCCATCCCTTGTTCTACCGGGCTTCTTCCAAGATCCCTGGCAGTAGTCCTTAAGGCAGTCTTCACATCAGCAGGACTCCAGGAAGGGTTTGCCTGCAATATGAGTGCAACAGCTCCTGCAACCATAGGGGTAGCCATTGAAGTTCCTGATAGACTTATGTACCCCTCTCCACAAGATTCTCCGTAATTATCAACCTCAGATGATTCTGCAGCGCATATCTCCACACCCGGAGCAACAACATCAGGTTTCACATGCCCATAACTTGGACCTCTTGAACTGAATGATGCTATTTCTGAATAGCAGTCACCCCATAACTGGTCTTCACGACAGCTTGCCCCCACAGTTATTGCTTCTTTTGCACATCCAGGGCTTGCAATGGTCCTGTAATCTCCGCTATTCCCTGCTGCAACAACAACAGTAACCCCTTCCATAACAGCCTCATCCACTGCCTTTGATAAAGGATCATCCGGATCACCATCCCCTCCTAGGCTCAGGCTGATAATATCATAATGATCGCTTGTATCAAAATCAAGGTTAGGATCAACTGCCCTCTCGATAGCAGCGATTATATCAGAAGTGCTGCCTGAACCTGCTGCATCAAGCACCTTGAAAGGAACAATAGTGGCCTCGGGAGCGATCCCATTCGAACCTCCTGCGATGCTCGCGCAATGCGTACCATGTCCTGCATCATCCATTGGGTCAGAATCGATATTCACATAATCATAACCTGGGATAAACTTCTCGCAATTCCCTTCGAGATATTCAACTCTGGAACAATTCCCGAAATCAGGGTGTGTATAATCAACCCCTGTATCAATCACCGCAATAGTGATCCCACTGCCATTATGATCCAGCTGTCCAGTTCCTGCCCCTATACTTCCTGCAGACTTCTCAACAAGAGCATGCACTTCTCTGTCCATGTGAACATTCTTTATGTATGAGAGAGAAGTGACCTTTGAATATTCTTCATCACTAAGCATAACCTGCATGCCGTTGAACACGCGTTTGAACTCGCGACCCCTGTCAACTGAAGCTATACTGACCCCTCTCATGTCCTTCAGGTCTTTTTTGAACTGCGCATGAACTGACCTTGCTGACATGACACCGACCTGCTGTTTTCCGAATTCCACAATATAAGAACGCCTTTTTTTATCATAACCCAGCGCCTTTTCAATATCCTCACGCACATCATCATCTATGTCTTCAACAATCTTTCTTATGACCTTCAAATCCCTTGAATCAAGCTCATCCCTTTGTTCTAGCTGGGAGACTACCTGTTCTATCTCCCTTTTGAGATCATGCTCTTTCAATATATCTATTGCCTTCCTGTAATCTCCTTCTCTAAGGGTTAAAGAATCAGGCTCATAGACAGACATTCCTGTTATGGGGTAGTTAGGAACCACAATAAAGGTTGCCAATAGAATCAATACAGTTGTGAACCCAACACTCGCAAAAAAATGTCCTGACTCCATCGCCCTCATAGTGACTGAAGCAACGAGATTTATAAACCTTTTGTGTCAAAAGATTTATATACACCTCAGCTCAGGATAATACCATGGATAAGATCGTCAGGAAAGACACCATTAAGATTATCGAAGAATCGCTTCAAGCAATAAAGCAAAAAGAATTCTCAGATTTGAATGAACTGAGCAACCACACCATCCACAATGCATCAGTATTCCAGGATGAATACTCAATCTCAATAGCAGTTGTAATCTCCTCCATTGCAAAAATAACAAGAAAATCAAAAGAGATTGACCCACAGATTGTTTATTCACTTGAGAAAGCAAAAGAATACCTTGAACAAAAAGAGGACGAAAGCTACTGCGAAGAGATCAGGAAAACAACAGACCTCATAAGAAAAAGTGACGAACGCATTCACCATTCAATCCAGGAAGTGCTCCGAAGGGCTGAGATCAAGAAAAGCTCAAACATATACTATCACGGAATATCGCTTGCCCGTGCAGCAGAACTCCTGGGAGTTTCGCAATGGGAACTCATGAGTTTTGTCGGAAAGACCACCATAATTGATCAGAATGGCAAAGTTAAACAGGACCTGAAAAAGAAGATAAAGAATGTGAGGGATATTTTTTTCATATGAAAGCGATAGTTTTTGACACCGGACCATTGATCACGCTTACCCTCAATCATCTCATGTGGATACTCGAACCTCTCAAGAAAAGGTTCAAAGGAAAGTTCTATATCACAAATGGTGTGAGATATGAGCTTATAGACAGGCCATTGGAAATCAACAAGTTCAAGTTTGAAGCCCTTCATTCCCTCCACTACGTGAATAAAGGAACAATCAATATCTATCCTGACAAGAGATATGAAGCCCTCACAAATACTTTGATGGATCTCATCAACAGCATATTCTCAGCGCATCACAAGCATATTCAGATTGTCCACAAGGGAGAGATAGAGACCCTGGCACTTGCAAACCAGATAGGCGCAGATGCAATAGCTGTGGATGAAAGGACAACAATAAAACTCATAGAAGATCCTTCAGACATCAAAAGGACTCTTGAGAAGAAACTTCACACCAAGATACATGTCGACAGGAAGAAACTGAATGAGTTGAAGAGATATACAGATCTTAAGGTGATAAGATCAGTAGGGTTTGCAATAGCCGCATACGAGCTTGGACTTCTTGATCATTTGCTTCCAAGAGAGCATTTTGACAAAGGAATCCTTCTTGATGCTGTCCTTTGGGGCCTTAAGCTCAATGGTTGCGCAATATCGCAAAAAGAGATTGAAGAACTCATAAAGCTTGAGATAAAGTAAGCCTGGGATTGAATTCTCCTGCAACATCTTCCTCCATCAGTTCCCTTGGCTTCTCATGGGCAAGTGCCCAGCAAAGCTTGACATAAGCGGTTTCCGGCAGCATGTCATGCACGAAAACGCATTTCATCCTGATTGAGAGCATCCGAAGATTCTGGTAAACCAATGGGTGAGTTGCACCATATAACGTCTGTGTTGTGATAACTACTATTACTCCTGAATCTATGAGTTCCTGCACCTTTAAAAAAAGTTTCTGCGGGATATTTCCAAGTCCCGTACCGACAATCACTAAACCCTTATAATTCTTGAAATGATCAAGTTGCTCCGGTTCCATCCCTGGATACGTATAAAGCAGACCTGCCTTTTCCATTCCTATATCAACAACATGATTAATATCCCTTTTATGCAATATCTCAAGGGTTCCATCAGCATATACTTTTCCCAGAGGATCAGTATTGATCGGCTGGAAAGCATCCCTGCGGGATGAATGCATCTTTCTTACTTTCGTTCCATTGAGAAGAAGGCAATATGAATCATCACTTTTCCCATGCAAGCATGTCATCACACCCACCATATTGGAGGTCGCAGCAACAACAGCACATTTCAGGTTCATGAAAGCATCAGATGATCCCCTGTCGATACTTCTCTGTGACGCGGTTATTATAACTGGTTTTTTTGATCTGACCATGAAAGACAATGCAGCTGCAGTGAAATGAAGAGTATCAGTACCTTGCGTGACTATCACACCATCAGATTCCTCCAGTTCCTTTTCCACTGCTTTTGCTATCTTTTCCCAGTGATACGGTTCCATATCCTCAGACATGACAGCATCAATCTTGCAAGCCTTCAGGTTAGCGATCTCCTGGAGCTCAGGAACCATCTGCACAAAATCTTCAGCAGTGTAATCCGCATATACCCCTCCAGTCTTGTAATCTACCTTAGAGGAGATTGTCCCACCAACACTAAGGATTGAAACAGTAGGAAGCCCTTTCTTATGAGAAACAGGAGATGCCTGTTTTGGAGGCTTGTACTCAGATATCACCTTCATGTCTTTTATCCTTTCCTTTCGTATTCCTATGTTATATCCTGAATCCAGCTTTACAATTACTATATCCTCATCTAGTATCTCAGGACGGGGCATCAGTATCCCCTCTGTCTCCCCCTCATAGGTCACAATCCTTACATGATCACCAGCATTCATTCTCATATCTCCGTTGGTACATCAATAAACTGGCAGGGTATATTAAACTTCTCCTTGATGACTTTTCCAAGTGCCTTGACACCAAAAACCTCAGTCTCATAATGACCTGCAAGAATCACATTCAGTTTGTATTCCTTTGCCTCATGATATACCTGGTGCGGAGCCTCCCCTGTTATGACGCAATCGATTCCCTCAAGGTAAGCCTCATGGATTGTCCTCGATCCACCTCCGCTCACGATACCTACTCTTTTTACACGCTTCCTTCCAAAATCAAGTACCACAGGCTTGCTTATCTTCCTTATCTTATCAACAAGAGACTTAAGGTCAGAATTAAAAATTCCTGAATAACCTATAGAAAAACCATGGTGCCTGCCAAAATCTTCAATCCCAGAAAGCCCCAGGAATCTGGCAATCTCAATATTGTTTCCCACCTCATGATGCAGGTCCAGTGGAAGATGTATGCCATAAAGGCTCATCTTATGTTCACTCAGGTATTTTTCCCTTCTTTTCACAAGTCCGGTCAAGTCCTTAGCACCCTTCCAGTAGATTCCATGATGAGCGATGATGCAGTCACACCCCGCCTTGCGTGCCAGCCTGAAACTCTCCAGGCATGCATCAACGCAAAAGCCAATCTTGGTTATGTGTTTTGTCCCGTGCACCTGCAAACCATTTCGTGAGTAATCCTCAACCTTCATATCCATGTAGGAATTAAGAAACCTCGAAAGCTTTATTGTAGTTATCATATAATAAGATAAAAAAGAAGTTTATTTATTTGTTTCTATCCAAAGTAATTAGGCCTTTGAGCACGCATCTCTTTTCCCTGCGCACTTGAGAACTGCTGTTTCATGCTCTCGTACGATTCCTCGATATCTTTTGTGATAGAGGAGGGAACCTTTTTCAGTGCCTCTTCAAAATGGGATTGCTTCACACGCTTTGCCTTTATCGATTCACGCAAAGCAAATATCGCCGCTTCCCTGCAGACTGATTCGATATCACTTCCGGCATAACCCTCTGTCTTGTCTGCAAGCGCTGACAGGCTCATTCCCTTCTCCAGAGGCATGTTCTTGGTATGCACCTTGAATATCTCTTCACGTGCTGCCTTGTCAGGTGAGCCCACCATTATTATCCTGTCGAAACGTCCAGGCCGAAGCAGTGCAGTATCAACTATATCAGGCCTGTTAGTTGCAGCAATAATGACAACATCATTCAACTCCTCAAGACCATCTATCTCAGTAAGGAGCTGGTTCACCACCCTTTCTGTGACATTCGAATCACCTGAAGCACCCCTACGTGGAGCTATCGCATCAAGCTCATCAAAGAAGATTATGGTTGGTGCAGTCTGCCTTCCCTTCTCAAAGATCTGACGGACTGCCTTCTCGCTTTCACCTACCCATTTGGAAAGCATCTCCGGCCCCTTGACCAGTATGAAATTCGATTCAGCCTCATTTGCAGCCGCCTTTGCAAGCATTGTCTTTCCTGTTCCAGGAGGACCGAAAAGCAACACACCCTTTGGTGCCCTTATACCCATCTTATTGAAGACCTTCGGGTATTGCAAAGGCCACTCTACAGCCTCCTTTAATTCCTGCTTCACTCCGGAAAGACCACCTATATGATTCCAGTTTACTTCCGGAAGCTCCACCAGGACCTCCCTCATGGCGCTTGGCCTCACGAACTTCAAGGCTTCCTTGAAATCATTGATTGAAATATTAAGCTTATCAAGGTATTTTGATATGTCTCCTTCATCAAGAGAACCCATATCTGATATGATCCTTCGCAGGACAATCATTGCAGATTCCTTTGACAAAGACGCAAGATCAGCACCTACAAAACCATGGGTCTTCTTGGCAACCCATGTGAGCATGTCTTCCACAAGATCAAGCCTGACCCTCTCCTTGAGTTCATCACTCATCCAGCTTGCTGATATCCTCGAGTTGACTTCATCATCATCTTTCGCCTTAAGCACCTTCTCTAAAAAGATCTTCAGCTTCTTATCCTTGATAAAAGGAACAATCTTTTTCAGCCCGGATCTTGAAAACTTGAAATTATCAAGGTCAAAGTTCACTTCACTAAGCGTATCATGGATAAGCTTTGATCTCGGATCATCACCCTCAAGCTGATTGAGGAGTGATTCCTTGAGGTCACGTATGCCTCTCACATCATCAAGGCCTTCCATATGTCTGTCCTGTTCCCTGAACTTCTTCTTGATCTCTCCAATAGTATAATTAAGAGTGATATCCGCAAGAGTCTTCAAGTCAACATAGTTAAGCCCGAACAGTTCCCTCTCAGGATCTGATGACTTGATTGCATCCTCAATCTCGTTCCTGATACTCTCAACTTCATCCACCCTTTTCCTGGCGATCTCCAACTCTGATGTCTTTTGCTTCTTGCGTTCTTTGAGCCTTTCAACCTTATCACGCAACTGTTTCTTTTCCCTGTAGAGGTTCTGGGTTTTAGTATCATCTCCCAAAAGCTTTTTTTCCACGGCACCCAATTCATCCTGTCGCTTCTCAAGCTCCTCTTCGATATTCTTGAGTTCCTTGTCATATGCCCCGATATCCGCATCCAGCTTTCCAATATACTCCTTTATGCTTCTTCTTGCAATCGAACTGTCAAACGGTGGATTCAAAGGCATGTTCCTTGTATGAACCTTCAGGATCTCTAGCCTGTCAGGCTCCTTTGGAACACCAATCTCTATCTCACGGTCGAACCTTCCAGGCCTTCTGAGTGCAGGGTCTATGGAATTTGGGATATTTGTGGCTGCAATCACAACAACCTTGCCCCTGCTTTTGAGACCATCCATTATTGCAAGCAACTGTGCAACAACCCTTTTTTCAACCTCTCCATGTGTCTCCTCACGTTTTGACGCTATCGCGTCAATCTCATCAATGAAGATTATTGCCGGTGCATTAGCCTCAGCCTCTTCAAACTTCTTTCGAAGGTTCTCTTCTGACTGACCATAGAATTTTGACATTATCTCAGGTCCGTTTATCACTATAAAATGTGATTTCGTCTCATTTGCAACAGCCTTTGCTAAAAGCGTTTTTCCTGCTCCCGGCGAACCATGCAGCAGCACCCCTTTCGGAGGCTCAATGCCTAAACGGTCAAACACCTCAGGATGCTTGATCGGAAGCTCTATCATCTCCCGGATCTTCTTGATCTCATCCTGAAGCCCTCCTATATCCTCATACGTGACCTCAGGGACATCATGCTCTTCCTCAGCCTCTTCAGCCTCGGGATTGAAGACAATCTCTGTCATGTCAGTTATCCTGACAGCCTGTTTAGGATTTGTATCAACAACAATGAATTTTATATCAGAGAAACCAAAACTGCTCATCATCCCTTCATCAAACAGCTCCACTATATCATCAAAAAAAGGTGAGCCTGAATAAGTACCTTTTCGCGTTCTTCGCCGTCCTCCTATTGAGATGATATCGCCTGTAAGAACTACCCTGTTATGAAGCCCCCTCCTGAAGAATACAGGATCAGCCTTGACAACTATATCCTTCCTTGCCGGAGCAATGACTACTTTTTTTGCTTCCTTCACATCAGCAGTATTGATAGTGACATATTCACCGATACCAGTCTTCGCATTCCGCCTCAAAAGACCATCCATCCGGATTATATTCAAACCGATATCACCGGGGTATGCCCTCTCAACTGTAGCAACAGTGACCCTTTCACCTTGTATCTCCAGCGGATCTCCCGGCCGAAGACCCAGGTCCCGCAGGATAGAGGAATCTACCCTTACTATTCCCTTGTTAACATCATCCTGAACTGCCTCTGCGACCTTTAATTTAGTTTCCTGAGTCATGAGTAAGAAAAAATATAACTAAGCTAATAAAAGTTTCGACTACTTGTCCTGTACTTTTGGCAGAGGTATAGGAGATGGAAGATTGATTTCCCTGCTCAGGATCAAAGCCTCCAGATTAGCCTTTTTCAGGACATGGTTAAGGATCTTTGTCATGGTCTGCTTATTGACCTTCTCCTCTTGCTTCCATTCATTCAGTATCAGCTTATGGGTCTCCTCGTTCTCGATTGTCAGCACATCACCATTCAGTATTATCTCTCCTATTCCTGGCTCATATTTTGTCACGAACTCAAAGCTGAATCTCAGACCGGTCTGCTTATTGGGTCCAAGAGAAAGTGATGACTCCTCTACTGACTTGATCGACACATTATTTGTGATATTCACCTTACCAGTAGCCTGGGTTTTTCGCTCAACGTGTATCTTTGTAAAATTAAAACCTACTATTGTCATTATATTCACCGATTCAGGGAAGACGACAGGCATATTTAAATGTTTTCTAAATGGTAAGAGGATCTCATAATCCAAACGTGCAAACTTTAAAATACTTGGAAAACCATCCATACTAGAGGGTTAAAAAAATGGATTCAATAGAAAAGATAACAACATTCTGCAAGCAAAAAGGTTTCATATTCCAGAGTTCTGAGATATACGGCGGACTATCAGGTTTCTGGGACTACGGTCCCCTTGGAGTGGAACTCTTCAACAATCTCAAGCAACACTGGTGGAAGACCTTCATACATTCACAGGAGAACATGGTAGGCCTTGATGCAAGCATCATATCCCACCCAAGGGTATGGAAAGCCTCTGGCCATCTTGATTCCTTCGGTGACCTCCTCCTCACATGCAGTAAATGCAGGAAAAAATACAGGGCGGACCATCTCATAGAAGAAAAGCTGGACCTGAACGTGGAAGGGATGGAGATTGAAAAGATAAACCAGATAATCAAAGAGAATAACCTTGCCTGCCCTGAATGCAAAAGTGATTTTGCAGAACTAAAGGACTTCAACCTATTATTCAAGACCAATGTGGGTGCAGAGGAAGGAAAGGCATCTGAAGCCTATCTTAGAGGTGAGACCGCACAAGGGATGTTTACTGATTTCAAGCTCATTGCAGAGTCCCAAAGACTTAAACTGCCTTTTGGCATAGGCCAGATCGGAAAATGCTTCAGAAACGAGATCTCACCAAGAGATTTCATCTTCCGCTGCAGGGAATTCAGCATTGCAGAATTCGAGTTCTTTCTCCACCCTAATGATGAGAAATGCTCCCTTTTGACAGAAAAAGACCTCAACCTTGAATTCAATTTCATGGACGCAGAAACCCAGGAGAAGAACGAGAATGTCCTGAATAAATCAACAATCAAAGAGCTCCTCTCCAGGAATAAGCTAGGGGAATGGCATGCATACTGGCTTTCAAGACAGATCAGATGGACAATAGACATTGGCCTTTCAAAAGAGAACATAAAGGTCCGCGAGCATACCAAGGATGAGCTGTCCCATTACTCTTCAGCAACCTTTGACATGGATTACAGTTTTCCTTTCGGTTCAAAAGAGATTGCAGGAAACGCCAACCGTGGCCAGTATGATCTCACCCAGCATATGAAAGAGTCAGGCCAGAAGATGCAGCTGTTTGACGAGGAATCAAAAGAGAAAGTGATTCCCAGAGTGATAGAGCCAACCTTTGGTATGGACAGGGTTTTCCTTGCAACCCTGGTTGATGCCTTCACAGATGACAAAAGAGGAAACATCGTCCTGAAACTAGAACCCTCCCTTGCACCAATCAAATGCGCAATACTTCCTCTGATGAACAAGGAGAACCTGACAGAAATGGCGCGGGAGGTTTTCACCGAACTAAACCAACACTTCAACTGCACCTATGACAAGTCTGGATCCATTGGAAGAAGATATGCCCGCCAGGACGAGATAGGGACACCTTTTTGCATAACGATTGATTACGACAGCCTTGAGAATGGCGATGTTACTATCCGTGACAGGGACACCACCGAACAGACAAGGGTTAAAAAAGAGGAGCTTGCAGGAGTAATCCTAAAGAGGCTTAAGAAAAATATTTAAAGGAAGGAAACCTGCGCAAGACAGATGGATATCCAGGATTATCTTCTTCAGTGGGCAAAGGAATACTTCAGGAACAAGGACATAATCTACAAGAAAATCCTTGAGATAAATGAGTCCAAGAATCACCTGGATATTGCCTATAATGACAAGACAATCAAGGTCTACGGGTTCGAAAGCTTAGAGGAGATAGCAAAGGTTGCAGGAGAACACGTATCTGTAGTAGTATTCAACACAGAAGATAACCTTAAGATACTACAAAGCCTCTGGAAAGAGCTTACCAAGCACCGTAACCTCTTTATCTATTTCATAAACCCTGCAAGCGTCCGTGACCAGAAATGGATCATATCCCCTTATGTCCATGACAAGATAGCTGATAAGAAAACACTCAAGACCGGATTAAAGGCAATGTTTGATTCTGTAACCCCGATTTCCCAACCAGAAATAAAAAAAATTATAAAGAAAAATCAATTTTAGTCTGATTGGATTATGCGGTTACCAAAAGGGTGCTCAATAAACTCAAAGGACTGTGTCCAACAAATTTATATTCACCTTAGCGTAACCGCATAATCCTTTATAAATCACACCTGATTTCTTATCCACATGAAACTTGAAGAGTTTGATTACCACCTTCCACCTGAACTCATAGCACAAAGGCCTGCTCATCCTAAAAGCTATTCCAAGATGCTTATCGCAGACACACTCACAGATTCAAGATTTTACAAGATCAAGGATTATCTGAAAAAGGATGACCTTATCGTCCTCAATAACACAAAAGTCAAGAGAGCAAAGCTCTTGGGAAAAAAAGAGACAGGAAGCCCTGTTGAAGTCATCATATTGCAAAGGAAAGATGACACCTATAAATGCCGCATCAAGGGAAAACCCAGGTTAGGGAACAAACTTATTTTCAAGGATAACCAGGCAAGAATAATTGATAAACAACACGACCTGTTCACCCTCCGGTTCAGGAAAGAACCCAGAGGAATTCTCCCCACACCACCTTATATAACCGAAGAACTCAAGAGAGATACTGAATACCAGACAGTCTATGCAAAAGAAGAAGGGTCCCTTGCAGCTCCCACCGCAGGCCTCCACTTCACAAGCAACCTAATAAGAGAACTGAAAAGTAAGGGAATAAGCTTTGCATCTGTCTGCCTCCATGTTGGTTATGGCACCTTCAACAAGATCTATGATTTAGACACTCATAAGATGGAGCCTGAATTCCTGACGATAGACAAAGAGACCGCAGACAGAATCAACAACCGCAAAGGCCGCCTTTTTGTGATAGGCACCACCACAATGAAATCCCTTGAAACCGCAGCAGATAACAAAGGTATTATACACCCTTACCAGGGTTACTCTGACCTTTTCATAAAACCAGGATACAGATTCAAGATAAAACCTGACGCTTTCATAACAAACTTCCATCTTCCAAAATCCACATTGCTCCTGCTCATCAGTGCCTACATGGGAAAAGAGAATGTATTCAGGGCATACCATCACGCAATAGAAAAAAGATATCGCTTCTACAGCCTTGGAGACTGCATGCTCATCTCGCACCCGCAGAAGGTCTGCCGATAAAGCCCATATTTCTTGCTCACCCGGACACTGAGATTGAATCCATCCTTTTTCTTGAAATCGCTTGCAAGATAAAAATCACCACCAATATCATGCCCAAGCCTGTTGATGACCTGTGCATTCTTATGCGGACTAAGGGTCAAAGTAGTAGCAAAAGCATCAAAACCTTTTTCAAGTGCAATCCTGTAAGTCTGTTCCATCCTGTCCTGATAACACACTAGGCATCGTCCCCCATTCTCAGGTTCGCTCTCCAACCCCTCTATACGCTTCAACCAGGCCCCATGATCATAAGGTGCATCAATGATCTTTACATCGTATATAGAAGCAATCTTTCGCACATCAGAATAACGATTCTCATACTCTTCTGGAGGAATTGATGGATTATAGAAAAAAAGAGAAATTGACTCCCAGCGTTCCAGTGCCACCAGGGCGCAGGAAGCACAGCATACATGCAAGAGCTTATTCGTAGTCATTCGATTCCGGGTTATATGACGGAACCGCAGCTTTGCTTATAAGCATGATATCTCCTATAGCCTTTACCAGCTGATGCGGCACTATAACCCCTTTTGCATTTCCTAAGACCTTGGAAAGATAAGAGTTCTTTGTAGCCTTTACCCTCCAGCCAAAAACCTTTGTCTGGGTCAGGATTGACTCCTCGATATCTCCAAAATACTCACCACTGTCAGTAAAGACTTTCATGTCAAAAGTATCAGTAATATTTTTCATCTTCAGCATAGTAATTCCCTCCTGTAATAGAATAAAGTAAAGTAATATTTAAAGCTTACTTCTTACGTGCCGGTCGCAGGGATGTTGAGTGGCATTTTCTGCATTTGACCTTCTCCTGCAATACCAACATGTTAGATGTCATAAGAGAACGCTTGCAACTCTTGCATACGAACTTACGCTTGAATTTCCTTGCATCTGCTTCTGGGAATTTTGCCATAATCAATCACTCTTAACCTGTTTCATGACCTTATCCTCGAGGATTATCCAGTACAGTACAGTTGAACCTTCTGTACACTGGTCTTTGAGTTCTTCAGGGATCTCAAGGTCAAATGTCTCAAAGGTCTCAGAATCCATCACATTTGCCATATTGCCTGTGACCGAAAGGACCTGAGCATTTCTTTTATCAATGATCGGAACTTCTATCTTATCGTGGCCTGGCATCACTAGAATCCTTTTTTTGCCATCAATGAGCCCAACACCTTCCATACGCACCTTTGCATGACCATGTTTACCAGGTCTTGATGTTTGGGTACTGCTGACTGTACATGCAACTCCATCAATCACGACATAGTTGCCTTCCTTAAGTGATCCGACTGATTTTAGTGTTTTCTCTCCGCTCATTATGCCACCTTTCACTAAAGAAACTGGGTCAATTTATAAAAGTTATGGTGCATAAGATATCTACAACCAAAAACACTCAATAAACTTAAATACTCCTCTCTTATACCTTAAAGTAAGGTGTATTCAATGTCAAATCAACAACCAATTTTCATTCTTCCAGAAGGAACACAAAGAACTCAGGGAAAAAACGCACAAAAGACAAACATTGAGGCTGCAAAGATGGTCGCAGAAACCGTGCGAACCACACTAGGACCAAAAGGCATGGACAAGATGCTTGTGGACAACATAGGTGATATCACTATCACAAACGATGGAGTAACAATTCTCAACGAGATGTCCATCGAGCAACCCAGCGCAAAGATGATTGTAGAGGTCGCAAAGACCCAGGAATCAGAGATTGGCGACGGCACAACTACTGCGGTTGTTATCGCAGGAGAACTCCTGAAAAATGCAGAGAAACTCCTTGATTCCAATGTCCATCCTACAATAATTGCCAAGGGATACAGGATGGCTACCGAGAAAGCCATGAAGATCCTAAAAGAGATTTCAGAGCCTGTGAAAAAAGACGACTCTGAAGTCCTCAAAAAGATTGCAACAACTGCTATGACTGGCAAAGGTGCAGAATCCTCGAAAGAAAGGCTTGCTGATATTGCAGTAAAAGCAGTCCAGAGTGTCATCGAAAAGACAGGAGAATCCATCTATTACAGCAAGAACGACATAAATATAGTCCCTAAGGTAGGAGGATCAATAGAAGAATCCGGCCTTATAGAAGGCATTGTTCTTGACAAGGAACGCGTGCATTCCGGAATGCCCCGCCAGGTAAAGGATGCAAAGCTTGCTTTGATCGACAGCTCCATAGAAGTGAGAGGCCCTGAGACTGATACACGCATCCAGATAAATGATCCTTCCCAGCTCGAGGCATTCGTCAATCAGGAAGAGAAGATGATAAAGGACATGGTCGAGCGCATTGTCCAGTCAGGAGCAAACATCGTCCTCTGCCAGAAAGGGATTGATGACATTGCCCAGCACTTTCTCGCAAAAAAAGGCATATTTGCAATCCGCAGGGTAAAACGCTTAGACATGACATCCCTTGCAAAAGCTACAGGTGCAAAGATTGTCACTAACCTTAACGAGCTCTCAGGCGAAGACCTTGGAAAAGCCGGAATGGTTGAGGAAGTCAAGGTTGGTGAAGATGATATGGTCTTCATCAAAGAATGCAAAAATCCCCGTTCTGTGACAATCCTCATCAAAGGAGCAACAAACCACGTTGTGGACGAGATAAAGCGCGCCATGGAAGATGCAATAGGAGATGTTGCAGCCACCCTCACCACAGGATTTTACGTCGCAGGAGCAGGAGCACCGGAGATAGAGATAGCCCGCAACCTTAGGAAGTATTCAGACAGCCTGTCCGGGCGTGAACAGCTCGCAGTGGAAGCATTTGCTGATGCACTGGAAATAATCCCAAAGACCCTTGCAGAGAACGCAGGGATCGACCCGATTGATATCATAACAGAACTAAAGGCAGCCCATGAGAAAGGCATGAAATGGGGTGGGATTAATGTTTTCACAGGAAAGGTGGAAGACTCCTACAAGCTTGGTGTAATCGAGCCCATGAAAGTGAAGAAACAAGCAATCTCATCCGCCAGTGAAGTTGCAGAGATGATACTCAGGATTGACGACGTCATTGCAAGTTCCGATTCAGAGAATCAACAGCAACAACATATGTATTAAGAAAGTTTTATAAAAGAATTACCATTTTTTTGGATCAGGAGGAATTCATAATGGCAAAAAAAACATGCATATCATGCAAAAAAGATATCACGAATGACGAAGGGAGCGTTATTTTCATGTGTCCTGGATGCAATAAGTATGAAATTGTCCGGTGCAAGCACTGTAGACAGATTGTAGCAAAATACGAATGCCCAGAATGCGGGTTTATAGGACCAAATTGAGGTGAGCAAATGGCACATGTTATTGTTGGAATAAAGATCATGCCTGAAGGACCAGAAAAGGACCTGCAAAAGATCGAAGAAGAAGCTAAAGAAAAGATAGTCCAGTTTGGTGGAACCGTTCAGAAAACAGAGACTGAGCCTGTTGCTTTCGGTCTCAAATCAGTAAACATAACCTTTAGCATGGATGAGAATCTTGGCGATACTGAACCGCTTGAGCAGGAACTTTCAGAGGTTAAAGACGTCAATTCTGTCCAGGTCTCATCAGTCAGCCGGGCCCTCGGCTAAGATTTCTATCAATTCTTTTTTAGGTATATCAGACCTTATACCCTGTTTTGCAAAGTGCGTTCTTTTAGCCCTATATCCTTGTTTTCTTATGCGTTCAAATAACACTGTAAAAGGGATAGCCCGGACTCCTGCCTCTTTGCAGAGTGTAGGGACATCATGAAAGAACAAGATATCATTAGCATAATCTTCTTTTAAGGTTTCCAAGAATTCACCCTGCAACTCAGAAAGAAAAGATGTTGCAAGCGACCCCATCCACATTGGCCCCGCATAATCATTCCCTGAATTGAAAACATCCCTGCCTGTCCGATACCCATCAGTATCCAAGATAAGATAACCATGCTGCAAGATTAGCTCGTCACATTTCTTCTTACCCTTTCGTACCTCAAAGAAAACACGAAAATAATGATCCTTAGCATATGAGATGATTGGAATCAAAGCCTTATCATACTGCATACCCACAAGCTGCACCTTCCTGATAAGGATCCTCAGGCCCACCTCTTTCATGAGCTCATTATGCAAGGGCTTTGCCCAGTATTTCCGCAGGCACGTCTTGGGATATGTCCCGCAAAGGCACCCTGTATCAGTTGCAGTCACTGCAAGAATCCCTTTTCTCCTGATCCTGCGGCATGCAGTATCTAAAAAAGGATTAGGGCTTCCAAACGGATCAATATCAATATAATCATAATAACGCTCCGCAAGAAAATCAGTAGCTTCCTTCTCAAACACCAAAGCAGAGCATGAATTCAACTCAAGATTTTTCTGGATAAGTTCAACCGCCCTTGCATTATTGTCATTCATATACACAGTCATCCCCGGCACTTCTTTTAGTATCCTGATACCCCTTACACCAGAACCAGCCAAAGGCAGCCCTACCTCCAAAGGGCGTCCGACCGCCTTTAGTACTTCAATCGTGATATCACGGTTCAGCTTCATATCCGGATTATAAAAAACAGGAAGCTCCTTTGATATCTCGCCTTTATACACATGCAGGCTGACAGACCCCTCATTAATCTTTTCAGGCATATACCCTTAGTAATAAGGCATATTTTAAAAAGATACTCAATACAAAAGCTTTGTCCAGCGCCTCATTTCTCATTTTATATAATAATAAGAAATTATAAACAATTTGTAGATTAGTTCTAACCTTTTAGGGACAAAAAATAGAGAAAGATTTATATATTATTGATGTTTACCCCCCCTTAATGAGGACTCGGGATAGTTCTTCTCGAACAACCCCTCCCTCCCCCCTACATCCTGGGTCCTTCATTGCCCCCATTTTTTTCTTCTTACCCGGGTCCGTAGAAATCCTCTGAATCGTTAGAAATATAAAGGAAAACACCTGTAA
>CAYYOI010000006.1:0-44955 GCA_964473285.1 uncultured Methanosarcinales archaeon
AGGCTTATAAGCTCATAATCCAAAGATTATTCGCTTGTTAAGTCAACAATGTCATAAAAGGTAAATTATTTAAATTTGAATTCCCATTTTTTTTCTTATGCAATTGGATGAGATCGATAAAAAAGTTCTATTCGAATTATCACAAGATGCCAGGCAGAGCTACAAGGATATTGCAAGAAAAATCAACTCAAAAAAAGATACTGTTGCCTACCATATATCTTAACTACAAAAGCAAGGCATAATAATAAAATATGTCCAGTAATATCAATCACAAAACTTGGTCTTTTTGGCTGGAAGATCTATCTTCAGCTTCACGGCCTTACAAAAGAGGCAGATAAAGAGATTATGGATTCCCTCCTGAAAAAGGAATCAGTTGTCTGGGTGGCAAGATCAGTAGGCAGATGGGATCTTTTGTTTGGCTTCCTCTATCATGATCCACTTGAATTCGCAAAGACCAAGAACCAGATTCTCTCAGAATTCAGCAAGTAAATAGCAAGCTATGACATAACCCTCATAGAAGATGGACTTGTTTTTGGAAGAGACTACCTTTTTGAAAAATCTACTCCAAGAAAAGACTTTATCTATGGTGGTAAACGCACAGGACATGAGCTTGACAAGACCGAAAAAAAATACTCTCCCTCATAAAGAATGACGGAAGGTTTGAATACACAAGCATAGCACAGAAGCTGGACCTTGACTCCCGCACCATAAGAAGCAAGGTAAAAAATCTCATGCAAAAAGGCATCCTCCAGGGATTCACTACTTTACTGGACCTAAAAAAGCTTGACATGCAACTGCATAAGCTCTGCATATACCTTAATGATCACAAGAAAGAGAAGATCTCAAAGCTGATAAATTACCTCAAGCTAAATCCAAGGACAATACACCTGATAAAATCCCTGGAGCTCATGGGATTTGGAAGTTGAGATTGAATCCGGAGACCTGTTTCACATATACGGGTATATCTCTGAATTGAAGAATACATTCCCAAAAGAGATAAGAAAGATAGAGCTTGTCACAATTACAGATGAGCCTAAACTCGATTTCTTTTCGAATTAGACACCCAGCAGGGAGTTTTTCGAAAAAATGCAGGGTAAGCTTTTTAAAGTAATGACCCTCTCTCTTACCCATGGAACCGCAACTGGCAAAGGGAGTAAAGGACTATCCACCTGGCTCAATGATAGCACGCCAGAAGATAATAGACAGATTGACAGATGTCTTCCAGCGCTACGGGTTTAATCCCATGCAGACACCGATTCTTGAACGCTATGATACCTTAGCAGTAAAGTTTGGTGCAGGAGACCAGTCAGATGCCATGAAAGAGATATTCAAGCTCCATGACCAGGGCAACCGCGAATTAGGATTAAGATTCGAACTCACGCTTTCCTTGTGCCGCTACATTGCCATGAACCCTAAACTAAAGATGCCCTTCAAGCGCTATGAAGTTGGAAGGGTCTACCGTGACGGACCTATAAAGCTTGGAAGACTCAGGGAGTTTACCCAATGTGACGTTGACATTGTAGGAACAAGTTCAATGCTCTCTGACGCAGAGATAATCCTCCTTGGTCTTCGCGCTATCCGCGAGTTAGGATTAGAAGCATACATTGAAGTAAATAATCGGAAACTTCTCAAAGGCATTCTTGAAGAAGCAAGAGTAAAGGAAAAACAGGATGAAGCAATAATTGTAATAGACAAGCTAAAAAAGATTGGAGATAAAGGGGTATCAGAAGAACTACAGGAACTTGGCATCTCCCAGGACTCAATCAACCAGATACTCGATATTCTCAAAATAACCGGTGAAACAGAAGAGATGCTTGACAAACTCAGCGAGGTCATAAAAAACGATACAGGACAACAAGGCATAAAGGAGTTACGTGAAGTATTCTCATACATTCCAGATGATAACGCAGTATTGAACATAACCCTTGCTCGAGGCCTCAGCTATTATACTGGAACAATCTTTGAAGGTTTCCTCAAAGACTCAAAGATAACCTCTTCAATCTGTGGAGGCGGAAGGTATGACGATATGATAGGCATGATGCTTGACCAAGACAAGAAGATTCCAGGCATCGGCATCAGCTTCGGGCTTGCCCCCATACTCGAGGCCCAGGAAGAGCAGGACAAGGAGTCAGTCACAAGAATTTACGTGATTCCCATTGGAGATGTGCAAAAAGAAGCATTACAGATAACAGAATCCTTACGTGAAAGACACAGGTGTGACATAGACCTTAACAAGAGAGGCATAACCAAGAACCTCAAGTATGTCAACTCATACAAGATTCCCTATGCAATATTTATCGGTGAAGAAGAACTGCAAAAAGGCATCGTAAAAATACGCGATATGGAAACAGGAGAAGAGCATGCAGTGAAAAAGGAAGAGCTTAATGATTGGTTCTAGACAATCGATAAGATTTTTGCAGTTGTGCATCGATAAGATTATTTATTCTGAAAGATTCTGGCGCACAAACCCCTCAAATACCACTTGATGAAGGAGCAGATATGACAAATGGTTGAAAAAATAAATAAACTGGAATTTGGAGACAGAACCCTGGAAATAAGGTATTAATATTCATATGGACAGAAAAGTTGATGAGAAATCAGTTAAGATTCTTAAGAAATTGTTTTTGGAGAAGTTTCCTGTAAATTAGTTTAATAATTTAAGATATATATTAAGAAATAAGAAGATCATGATGGCTGGTGGAGTCAACATCCCTAAATTGTACAAAAAGGAAGCATCAGTGTATATCGAATATCCTGGTACTTTTAAGAAAAACGATGAGCATGATTTCAGGTTAAAAGATTTGAAGAATTTTGATGAGGAAGAATTTGAGGAAATCGCCCTGTATGAAACAGTTCATGCATATCATGTTTTACAAGGTAAGCATGCCAAAAAAGTGTTAAATGAACTATTAGAGTTTGATAAATTCAAAGACAAGAAGAATTCTAAAGACCACATAATAAATGAACTAAATCGGTTTCCAAGGAACTGTTATTTTGAAGGGTATGCACAAGTAATTTGTCATTTAGGCAAATACTATAAACATAATAAGAGAAGTTTGAATGAAAGATATGCACAACTGATTGAATTTGGTGAAAACCTAAACAAGGCTTTTCAGAAGTTTAAAGAGAAAGGGGTCAAAAAAAGATATATTGGATTTATTGTTATTTATTCCTTATAGATTTGGACCCCCAAATGCATAGTTTTATTATGTATTACAATAAAAGAACATTCAAGGAGTTTAAGGATTATGGTGTTGAACAATTATTTACTGAATATGAAGATGTGTTTGAAAGATATAATCTAGAGATCCCAATCTCGCTAAATAGTGGAAAAGGAAAATTTGATATTGAACACGTTAAAAAAGATATCTTAAAGAAGCCGGCTGATGAAATATAAAAGAGACCTCTGGTTCACTTCTTGATTTCTTTTGTCACTTTTTCTTCTGCTAATTTATTCAGGGCATTGAAATTCTTATGCTTGATCTCTGCCTCTACACGAGCATATTGGCCACTTTTTCCCTTTTCACGGGTTGCAAGATTCTCACCGATTGATTCCAATACCAAATAATCAAGAATAAAATTTAATTTTATGAGAGGGAGGGGATTTGAACCCCCGAACCCACTAAGGGACAGGATCTCTCAGCAGATGCACTTAAGTCCTGCGCATTTGACCAGGCTTTGCTACCCTCTCGTAAGAGGATGGAATGAGGATTCTCTTTTTAAAGTTACTGGTCAACTGAGCTTATAAAACATTTCTGGAGTGAACCCGAACAACTTTGCCAAATAATCCCCATAACGGCTTGTTTGTTTTCTTTATTTTTGAACGTTTAATAATCTGCTTTTTAAAGCCGAAAATAAGTCTTCCACAAGACAAGATAGGATAAGACTTATAAACCTCCGTTACTGTACCCAGATTAGATGGAGACAGAGTTGTTCAATCCAAAGACAGTGAAACGGCTTACAAGCCAGATAAAATTAAAAGCCAAACAGAAAAAAGCTGCATCTGAATGGTTGTCTTATCTTGAATCAGGTAAACTCAAGGACGAGAAAGTGAACTATTTCCGTTTCGGCGAGATAATTCTAAGAGACCTTCTCGGGTATGATATTAAGGATATGAATTTTGAGACGGGAAATATCGAGTTTTCCTTTAAAGATGATTCCGGCAGGACAGTCCTTGGCATTGAAGCAAAAGGAACCAAGGTCAAAGACCTTTTCAAAGAACAGAAGGGTTATAGGATAGGCCAAAATACTCCGATAAATCAACTCTGGACTTATATGGGGCAGTTGAATCTGGACTATGGTATTGCTACCAATTACCGCCATTTTGTCCTGATTGATAGAAGCAAGGGATTTTCAACTTATCATCTGTTTGATTTTGAAGAGATACGGGGTAATGAGGAGAAGTTACGGGAATTCATTGCCATCTTCTCCAAGGAACAGATTATCGACAAGGGTTTTATTGAGAAACTCGAGGAGGAATCTGCACAGGAAGAAAGGAATTTCACAAAGGAATTCTACAAGCTGTTCCATGAAACCCGGCTGATGCTTGTTACAGCGTTCAAGGAAAATGGTGCAGACCATGAGAAAGCAGTGCACTTTGCACAGATATATCTTAACAGGCTCATGTTTATCTTCTTTGTAGAAGATACTGGCAAGGTCAAAGCGAGGCTTTTTGAGGAGTCAGTTATCAGTGTTCTAAAATCTGAGATGCTTTTAAATGACCAGTCTGTCCTTGTGAATTCAGTCATATTGAGTCTTTTTAAAAGATTGAATGAGGGTTCTACAGACCCAGTAAAAATATTCGGATTTAATGGAGGGCTTTTCAAAGAGGAAATTCCTTCTGACATACAATTCAAAGATTTCAGGAAAAAGGAATTTTTTAAGGATGTATACCAGAATTCAAAACTCAAACAGGAGCCGGAACTTGATCCTGTCTCGCAGGAAGTATTTGGAAAATACAAGAATAAGCTTAACCCGATAATCAAGAACCTGCTTTTGATGGCTTCCTTTGATTTTAAGACAGAAGTCTCTGTGAACATTCTAGGCCATATCTTTGAACAGTCTCTTTCCGATATCGAGAAAATCAAGGAAGGTGTGTTGTCCAAGCGTAAGAAAGAAGGGATATTCTACACTCCCGAATACATAACTGACTATATTTGTAGGAATACCATCATACCTGCACTTTCAAAGAAAAATGCCACTACTCCTCGTGACCTTGTCCTAGAATATCAGGATGATATTTCTGAACTGGAAAAGAAGTTCAAAGAGTTAAAGGTTCTTGATCCAGCCTGTGGTTCAGGTGCATTCCTGATAAAGGCAGTGGATATCCTCTTAGAGATTCATAAAGAGGTACAGCTGTATAAGGAATTCAAGGGAGAATATACTGCTAAGTTCAAAAGAAAGAAAAAGAAATTACAAGGCCAAATGACTCTGACCAAATGGAATGAGGAAGATGAGGCACGAAAGATCATCGAGAATAATATCCATGGTGTGGATATCAACGAGGAATCCGTTGAGATCACGAAGTTGAGTCTGTTTTTGAAGATCGCAAAGCAAAATAAAAAGTTGCTGGATCTTTCTGGAAAGATTAAGGTTGGAGATTCGATTGTATCTGACCCTGCCTATTCATCAAAAGCATTTGACTGGAACAAGGAGTTCAAATCTGTTATGGATAAGGGTGGCTTTGATGTTGTTATTGGTAACCCTCCTTATGTCCGTCAGGAGATTCTGTCTCCAATCAAGCCTCACCTACAACAGTATAAGACCTATCATGGCATGGCTGATCTGTACGTATATTTTGTTGAGAAAGGAATAAACCTTGTGAAACAAGATGGATATATGTCATATATCTTTCCGAATAAGTTCATGCGAGCCAACTACGGAAAGCCTTTGAGGGTTTTCATAAAAGCAGAAGGCTCTATTATGACATTTATTAATTTTGATGATTTGAAAGTTTTCGAGGATGCAACAACTTATCCGGCAATACTTGTTTTTAGAAAATCTTTGACAAACAAGAAAGAATTTGATATATGTAACGTCAAAGAAATTGATTTCGCAAATTTCACCAATTATACAAGAAAAAATAGTGTGAAATTCCCGTATGACGGCCTTGATGATAATGGATGGAATCTGGTGGAAAGCAATGTTACAGAATTGTTCAATAAAATTAAAATTGATTCCATTACTTTTAAAGACTACACCAAGGGAGAGATTTATAGAGGAGTACTCACTGGATTTAATGAAGCATTTGTGATAGATGAAGAAAAAAGGAAAGAACTGATAGAAAAAGACCAGAAAAGTGCCGAAATAATTAAGCCCTTCTTGACAGGTAGAGAAATCCAAAGGTATCATACAGCTTGGAAGAATCATTATCTAATATTAACAGAAATAGGTGTAGACATTGAAAGATATCCTGCAATTTATGAACACCTCAATAACTACAAAAAGAAATTGGAGAAAAGATATGACAAGGGGAAACATTATTATGAATTGAGAGCTTGTAACTACTATTCATTATTTGAGAAACCTAAAGTCATGTACAATGTGTTTCAAGTAAAGCCTTCTTTTACATATGATGATGAAGGTTATTATATGAATAATGCTTGTTGGTTCAGCCCAAATATGGATAAGTACATACTTGGGATTCTTAATTCAAAGCTTGGGTGGTTCCTAATAAGGAGTTATTGCACCAAAATCCAGAATGGTTATCAACTCATCTGGAACTATCTAGAGAAGATACCAATCAAAATGGCTGATGCATCTCAAAAGGAAGCTATAATTAAAAAGGTAGATGCTATGCTTTCATATCAAAAAGAATTTAGAAAACAAAAAGACCGATTTATCGAACGTGTGAAAGATAATCTCAAACTGGAAAAGGTATCAAACAAAGTAGCTTCTTTTTATGAACTAAGTTTTTCGGAGTTTGAGAAGGAATTAAAGAAAGCCAAGATTAAGCTTACGCTCAAACAGCAGGATGAATGGCAGGATTATTTTGAAAGCTATAAGAAAGAGCTAATTCAATTACAGGAGAAGATCAACAAAGTTGATGAAGAGATTGATGAATTGGTGTTTGAGTTGTATGGGTTGAATGAGGAGGAGATATCAATTATTAATCATGGATGAAAAGAAAAGGTTCCCTCAGGTTGTTGATTATACGATTTATTTGGCTGTCTTCTATGCAGTGTTAGTATATTTAGGTTATTTATACAAACAAATTGTCTTTGCAAAATTGAATATACCCATATCATTGATGGAGATAACTCCTCATATGTATGCGCTTCCAATGATTTTAATTGTGTTAGGATTTATTCTTCCAATTTCTGTTATTTTGAATAGAGGATTTTTTATTTCAAAATTAAGAAAAGGATATTATCTTGAAGACAAGTATGTGTTTCCTTTCTTTTTAATTCTAATAACTTGTGTTACCTTCATTGTCATTGTTTCCCTTGCATCTTTTCATGGTTATTCTTTGAAATCTTATGATGAAGATTATCCTTTTGCATTGTTTAAGACCAAGCATATAGAGCTAACTGACGTGGATAACCAAACTGGAAATTATCTTATGGTAACTTACAAAGATGGAATTTACTATCTTCTAGACAGAAAAAATAATGATTCTCTAGAGACTGTTCTAATTCCTTCGGACAAAGTTAAGAAAATAAAGGTTTTATCATAATAGTTCTTGGCTTTCTTTTAAAGAGTATTTTACCACCAAAGGGATCAATAAAGTAAATATATTTTACCATATTCGCAATTATAGATGAATTATCAAGAGAAGAAATCGGGCAAACGGCAAATTGGTGGAACCCTCTTTGCGATTTTAATAGCAATTTTGGTTGTTGGATTATCTTACTCCTATTCATATGGTCGGATTTTAATTCTATCTATTTTATTCTTGGGTTTTTTTGGATCTAAGATAATTTCAGTACTATCACTTATTCCTTTTATTGGCATACTATTGAGTCCTCCTGTAAGTCTCAGTGAAAGAATCACAATAAGTCTTAAACCGTTATCTGGGAGGCTAGTGTTTAGTTTTGCAATAGTTCTTGGCTTAAAATTAATTTGTGAAATCGATTTATTTTTGTTATTCTTATCTTTGGTGTAGCTTATTTATCAGAAATCTTTTCCAAAAATTTATTAATGGATTACAAGACATCATCACACATCTCTGAATAATTTCTACATTGTGCAGCGATTGAAAGTATAGATTTTTTGAGATATTCTCTTTTTTTATTCATTTCCTTCAAGACCATTTATGATCTTTTTTTCTATCTCTTTCTTTAATTTGGCACTTGGCATTAACTTATGCATTGTAACCAAAGTTGAGTATTCAATTTCTTTTTTTCTAAGCTCTTCGATTGAGGATTTTATTGTGTTATATATTCCTACATTCTCTTCGTTTTTCTTCTCAGATAGTCCCTCATCCTTGGCATGTTTTTTGTATAGAAAAAACATAAAAGAGGCTTGTAATGGAAAAAAAAAGGCACAATAAATTATAAGTTTATACACTAAAGAAAACTCTGAAAGAAATTCTTGGGTTGAGTTACTAATAATACCATAAATAAAAAATGATAAACTCCCACTTAAAAAAACAGATATTAAAGACATATTAAGTATCGAAGGAAGGTGGACTTTTTCAATAAAAGCATTCTTGGCGGATTTTGCTTCAGCTAGTTTCTTATTTTGCTCTTTAACCACACTTGTCAAATATACATTTTCCTTATACAAATTTATAAAACGATCCAAATGATGAATTGTTAAAGGGATATTTTTTGCTATGTAGTCAAATGTCAGCTTGTTTTTATAACACATTCTTTTTAGTTTTTTTTGGTATTCCAATCCTTTGTGATTTTCATCAATAATTTTACTTCCTTTATGCACAAAAAGGCCAATCAGTATTAAACTAGGTGAAAAAATCATAATGGAATATATGAGTAGGGCGATATCATCTGTCCTGAATTCAGGAATACTCATATACACAAATCCCATGCTACACGTGAAAATACAGATGATAAAAAGGGCTCTAAGAAAATAATGACTGTCTATATCCGAGAAAAGTACTTCCATAATCTTTTTTGATTTCATTTAATCACGCCTACAATTTTGTGGAAGAGAGAAACTACAGATATTTAAATATTATAATAAATGCAGTCTTGAAGAGGTTTCTATTCCTTTTTTTGTAATATCAATGAACCTATCAGAAGGTATATTAATCTACTCAGAATTTATATAAAATTCGGCTTTGAATGAGGCTTCTAAAGACTAGTTAAGTATGTGGATTTATTTTGTGGATGTTTCGTTTCAAGCAAAATTGGATTAAACATGCACTGGAGTTATTTTAGAACGATATGGGAATTTGTATTTTTTTGAAAATAGTAGTTCAAAATTAAATGCAGAACATATAAATGATTTGAAAAAAATAGGTGTTAATACATAAAGGTGGAAATGACTTAACACAACTGAAGTTTGAAAGAACCTCAGGCAGCCTTCTTATAATCCGAAGTAAGATCGCTGTAGTGGGGATTCCTGAATTCATCCAATAGTATGATCTGGCCCTGCGGCTTGTAGTCACCGAACTGCTTGAGGAACTCACGCTTGCTAGCGCTTAATGCCTGGTTCACAATCCGCGTGTCATACTTCTTGGTTCCCCGCATGACATCCGCAACCTCTCCCACACCAAGTGGAAGGTAAGATACAACACGCTCCAATAAACCTTCTCCTGTAATGGCAAGATCCTCCGTAAGGTGATCTGAAAGCTCACCCTTTTTCACGTGACGGGCATAATGAGTCCCCTCTATTCCATCAGCAATGGTCTTCAGACCAAATCCCACTGGTTTCAATGCCATGGCCCCGCCCATGGTCCAGAATGTATATGTTCCAAGTGTATCAGCCACAAATCCTGATTTTCTGAGAAAATTCGAGACATAAGACCCAAGACCCTTCTGCTCGAAATACGATTTGGCATACGAATCATAAGCTTTCCCAAGCGAATCCCGCAGACCATCCATTAGCTCATCATAACGATGCGGTTGCTCTTCAAAATACTTGTTGATGTCGTAATCTTCCAAAAGATTATCCAGATGTTTATGTATGAATTTAGTCCTCTTCATTTTTCAACCTCAACAATTCATGCAACGTAATGATGCCTATCATAGAACCATCCTTAACAACCGCATTCATGGCCTGCCCCTTATTTATCATGCTTGATGCAACTGAATCAACATCATCATTCACAGTGAACACATCAATAGGGTGTGACATTATATCCCTTGCAACTGTTGCAAGATCCTTGTTTTCTGCAACAACACGGTTATTGATATCCATCACAGATATGATTCCCACAGGATAGTTCTCCCGCACAACGAATATGTGCCTCAGGGTTATTGCCCGAAGCTTCTGTGCCACTGTCACGACTGAATCCGTTTCCTCACAGATAAATGGCTCAATCAGACGACATTCTTCAATTTTCATTTTGTCCCTCCATTATGATATTCTTTTATTGCCTTTTCATATACTCTTTCCTTACGTTTAGAAAAACGTTTGAATCCGAGATAAAGCCCTCCAACTATTGCCATCCCCATTGAAATATCATTATGGATCGGAGATAGTTTTGCACGAATAGCTGAAGATAGCGGCTTTCCTGGAGCGATGTAACCTTTTTCAGTAACCTTGTCAATGACACCAGATACCGATTGCTCCAGATCCTTAAGTTGGTTTTTGTAGGCCTCTTTGTAAAGATCAACCTCCTCTGGAGTCTGGCTTCCCAACTCCTTCTTCAGGGAGATTCCACGCTGGTAGCTTTCCTGCAATTGCTCAAGGATAAGAATATCTTCCTTATATACAGAGATCCCATCCTCTAAAGACCTGATACCTGATTGCAATGCCTCAAGCTTTTCCCGTTCAACATACATGCTTCCTCTTGAATCATAACTCATGACAAAGTCTCGCAGACCATCAGGATTTCCTTTATCAACATAATTTTCCTTCAGTAATCCGAGCAGATCCCGCTCATCCTCACTCAAATGATTATCATCAAGCCAATCAGTTATTTGATCAGCAACTACTTCCTGAGCCTTTTTGTTATCCCAGTTTATCTCATAGACCTGTGCCAGGTAATGCATCCTGTTCCTGATCTGTTGCCTGTAAAGCCGCCCATCCTCACCAGCCGGTTTACCTAGGAGCGAACGTACCCCGTCATTGAGTTTGGTTATTCCAGGAACCTTCTTCCACCATTTCTCTTCTAGATAAGAATCAATTTTTGCAAGTCGATCATCCACTTTGCCCTTGAATACACGCAGCCGCTCTGAAAGTCCATAATGATCCTCGATATTCTCAAGATTTTCAACTAACTTTTCGAAAGCCTGCATTTCCTGCTTGCTTACAAGATTCAGTTCTCTCAGATATTCCATCCGCCCAGAGTCATATTTCTCCTGAAGATCTTCAGTGTGAGTGCTGATCTTTCGCTCTAAAGTACCCTGCAAAGCAATTATATCCTGAACAAACTCTTGCATATTAGAAGAGATGGAATCAACAAAATTCCCAAGATAATCTATACTTTTTCCAATCCCTGCATGAGTCACACCACCCGCAACCAGACCACCAAAGGGAGCAAGACCTAAAGTCTTGAGAAAATCACGCCGCCTATATTTACGCACTAACCCTTCAAGCTCAAGAGGATCTGCCATTGAGTAAATAAAAACATAAATCATTTATTAAGATTACTCTTAGTAGTTCCTATATAGTAATAAAAAATCTGGAAATATTGCAAGAATACTGAAAGATTTACGGTCTGACCCTCTCCAAAGGAATCTTCACATCAATAACAATGTATGAGTCCCCTCCCTCAATAGTATGCTCTTCATACTCCCCAACAATGAATTGCTTATAGCCTGGATACTCCTGTATATCCTCCTCTGAAACCTGCCTAATATCCATGTCTCCCTTATACCCCAGCTGCACAAGCCGCCTGAGGTAAGACAAGTCACGCTTGCCCTCCCAGTTATCATTGGTCTCCTGATCTGCAAAGACTATCAGGACGTGTGACTCTATCTTGAAGAGCATCCGCAAGACAAGTTGTTCATCATCATCCCACAATGCAATATTTATATCTCCTTCCCCTGGACAATAATGCACAGCAACTCTCAACAATATACTGAATATCTTATCAAAGTATTTCATGTTCACAAAGAATCTCATGGACTCAAGTTTGGGATCTGCCATGAAAACCAATCCCTTATTATCCAGAAGAATCTTTTCCTTTCTCTCCAGAATGTGTCCTTTCACTACCTCATAAAGATCTTTTATTTCCTTACGATCATCATAAATCTCCTCAATATCAATCCTTTCATCAAATTGCTCATGTGAACTCCCCATTATCTTCTTCCCATAGATAAATACTGTCTCCCAGAATAATCCATTCTTTCGCTTGATATTCACAAGGAAACCGTTCCGCCTGAAAATATGTTTTATCATCGAATCATTACCCAACCAGTTCATGTTGCTTATCACATGAAAGAACTTATCATATTCCACAAAACAGATCTGGTCTCCAAAATTCATCCGCGCGTTCATACCCGAGAGAACAGGATCAGGCTTTGCGACGCTGTCAAGTGAACCTATGGAGATGATAGCATCAACCTTTGGTATCTCTGGATGCACTCTCTCAGCATGATTGGGATCATGGAATACCTCAACATGGGAATGACCTTCGTTCTGGATACGGTTTTTGGTTATGGATATGTTCTTTGTGGATATATCAGTTGCATAAACTCTCCCATCAGGTCCCACCTCTTCAGCAAGATGCTTTGTAAGAGTCCCTACAGAACAACCGAACTCAAAAATCGTCTTTCCCCTCATTTGTCCCAAAAGACCAAGTATTTCCACACGCATCTTTGAAGGAACAATCAACCTTTCAAGAAAAAGATTGAGATATGCAAGGATATTATTTAGTGCATTGACTGCATTTGGGTTGTATTGCAACTGCATGAAAAAATACACTGGGACACCCATGAGGATAAAAGTTGATGCCAGTTGCAATGATTGTAATGCATTGTTTGCTTCAGTGATCCAGAAATAGAAAAGGATTCCAAAAAAGCCTATCATGACGAAAGGTCCAGTACGCGGAAAGGGCGCGTTAAAGTAACGTTTTGTGCCAGGCTGCTTGAATCTTAGTAATGCAACAAGGAGTATAACTACAGAATAAAGGAGCATGAGAAGAGGTAAAAGCATCTCTAGTAATGCATGATAATTAGCTGAACCTATTAAAATAAGGGCGATTGATACTACTGTCTGAAATATTATCGCATTGTGAGGGGTTGAATTCTTCGGGTGTATTGCTGCAAACTTCTTTGGAAACATCTTATCCTGAGCAAGAGAAAGGATCAGACGGGGAGATGTTGTTATCCACCCTGCGACTGAACCTATCAAAGATACATAGATAAGAATTGTAAAGATTCCTATTGCCTGGACACCGAAGTTATTTCCTGCAAGCGCAAGCAAAGGAGCTTCAGATGCTGCAAAGATATGCCAGTCAAGGGAGCCCAATGAACTTACAACTAAAAGAAGGGAGATCAATGTGATGAAAACTGTCCCTAGTACAAGGGCGCGGGGGACGACAATATGCCCGTTCTTTGTCTCTTCTGCAAGGAAGAGAGGGGATTCCCAGCCAAAGAACGTTTCTGCTATCATGAAAATTGTAACCAACAGAATGGAGATGTTCCAGGGCGTGGGTGCAAGCTTTCCAGGATCAAGATTGATGAAATTTGAGATTATTATTATGGATAATGTACTAAGTGTAATGAAGGCAAAAGTGACAAGCATGGTTGATGAGGTCTTTATACCTTTAAAAGAGATATAATTGAAAATCAGGATAAAAAGGACTGAAACAAGTTCTTTTAAGTAAAGTATCTCAAAAGGCAATAGGTATTGGATTGCACCAATAGTAAGCATTGCAATAGTTATGTTTGATGCGACAAGAGCGCTCCAACCGATAAGAAAAGAAATAGGCCTGGGATAGACATGCTTTGAGAACTCATAGATCCCACCTGCCTTGGGAAACATGGAGCATAGCTCCCCAAAAAGGGAAGCGATATAAATTGAGATTATTGACAATATTACCCAGGCAAGGATCGAGGAAGTGCCCATGACACCGGCTCCAACCGCAGGAAGAAAAAAGATTCCTGTGCCCATTATGGAATTCACTGTAAGGAAAATGAGGGTCTTGAAACTCAGGCTCTTTTTTAACCGCGCGGCCATATGATTTGTCAGCCTCTCCGATTTATAAAGTTTAGGACTGTAATCTATCCATCGGTATTTTGATCTTGACCTTCAGAAAGGGAGCCCCTTTTTCAATGACTTTCTCTTCGTATTCACCAACTATCAACTGCCTGTACTGATGATAATTAGATGGAATATGATTCTCTTCAATCTGTGTCACATTCATCTCTCCCTTATAACCTAACTGCACAAGCCTCCTCAGATAGGATATATCCCTTTTTCGTTCACGATGCTCAAAACCTTCCTCTTCAACCTGATCTGCAAATATCACTATCACATGCGGCTCCATCTGCGAGAGCATCCTCAGCACAAGATTATCCCCTTGCTTTGCTACAATAAAGATTATATCCCCTTCCTCAGGACAATAATGAAATCCCACATCAAGAAGGATTGTGAATAGCTTCTCAAAGTATTTCATGTTCACAGAGAAAGTCTTGTTATCAAGCTCCTTATCTGAACAGAATATGAAGCCTACGGTATTTGCAAGTATCTTGTCCTTGAAATCAATGACATAATCCTTCACTAGATCGTAAAGCCCCTCGAAAGTCCTAAGATCCTGGTATACTTCTTCAAGATCGATAGTCTCATCCTGCGGCTTATAAGTTATGGTCATCACTTTCTTTCCATAGATAAAGACAGTCTCCCACAATAACCCTTTCTTCCGTTTAACATTGACTAAAAAACCATTCCTTCGGAAGATATGCTTTATCATTGCATCACTCCCAAGCCAGTTGATATTGTTTATGACGTGGAAGAACTTATCATACTCAACAAAACAGATAGACTTTCCTGACTCAAGCCGGGCATTCATATCAGAAAGGACCTGGTCAATCTTTTCAACAGTACTGAGTACATTGATTGAAGTGATGACATCAACAGTCGGGACATCAGGGTGTATCCGCTCAGAATGCTTATGATCATGCAATGTTTCAACATGCATATAACCATTTCTTATCATCCTTGATTTTGTTATCCCAACACTTTTTGAAGAGAAATCTGTAGCATAAATCTTTCCATAAGGTCCCACCTCTTCAGCGAGTGAAGCAGTCAATGTACCTACAGAACAACCAAATTCAAATATAGTCTTCCCCTGAAGATCCCCAACATATTTTACAATCTCCTGCCTTGTCCCTTTGGTCAATAGAAGCCTTTCAAAATAAAGGGTAAAATAAGCAAGCATATCATTGACTTTTCCAATAGCGGTGGGATTGTATTGAGCCTGCAAGAAAAAGTAAATCGGTATGCTTATCAGAAGAAATGAAAAACAAAGATTCAGTATCGAAAAAGCTTGAGCCTCAGTTATCAGCCAGACAATAACAAGGCCAATGTTGAAAACTAAGATTGCAAAAGCACCATTCTTACCAAAAGGCGCTTTATAAGGCCTTCTCACATAAGGTTTTCGCACACGAAGAACAAACAATGCACCTACTGTTGCAGTAATCAGGATAAGCACCAGAGGAACGATCATTGCCATGAGAGTATCATATCCTCCAACTAGTGCCAATAAAACAAGAGCGCTTGTGACAATCAATTGAAAAGCTATGGCCTTATAAGGGCTGTTGTATACAGGATGCATCGCCCCGAATTTTGGAGGAAACATCCTGTCCCTAGTAAGAGCAACAATCAGGCGCGGACCTGTAACAACCCATAATGCTGCAGCACCAACAAGCGTAAAATATATTCCCATCATTACAAAGGCTTGAAAACCATCACCAAGCATCCACCCTGCCATATAAGTGAACGGAGCAGCAGATTCAGCAAAATCACTGTGATCAATCACACTCAAAGACACTATTACAAGGAGGATTGTCAACGCAGCCGTAATCAGAGTCCCATGTATCAATGCCTTGGGAAGCACTTTTTCAGGCCTTTTTGTCTCTTCTGCAAAAAACATCACAGCTTCCAGCCCGAAAAAAGCACCATGGATTAAGAACAATGCAAGAAGGATCATCCAGATATTTGTGAACCCTTCATGCATGAAAAAAGGCTGTAGATTCGAGGGTTCAGCAAAAAAGATCCCTGGTATGATCAATGAAAGTGTCACTATGATTGTAATGACAGAAAACAAGACAAGCATGAAAACACTTGTCTGGATTCCCCTGTATGCCAGCCAATTGAAAATCAAAAGCCACCCAATAGATATTCCCGCCTTTATGACTAAAGCGATCAACGAAGAAGAAGGTATAAGATACTGCACCGCTCCCACAAGAAGCAATGCAACCATTATGTTTCCGACTATCCAGGCCATCCATCCAACCACAAAACCCCAAAACGGCCCATATGCCTGCTTACAGAACTCATAGACTCCTCCTGCCCGGGGATACATGGAAACCATCTCAGCAAAAAGCATCGAGATATATACAACAACAAATGAAAGAACCAACCATGATATTATCGATGACGGCCCAGCATAAAGCGCACCCATAGCTGGATAAAGGAACAGGCCGCTTCCAAGGATGGAATTGATAGTTATTATCAGTATGATACGATAATCAAGAACCTTATGAAACCCCACCATAAACCATATCCTCCCCTGAAGATTTATAAAAGCTTCTTAGTACTAGATAGTTAAGAATAAAGATATAATCACTCCCAGTACAAGCCCAGCTGCAAGACCAGCAACAAAGCCTATGAATTCCTTCTGCAAAAAGAATTGTTTCTCAAAAGGAGATTCAGGTGGTGTCAACTCATCAAAAGAGACCTCTGACTGATATGATTTATCCTGGCTTTTATCTTGAGTTTTAGTATCTGAAGTATTATCTTTAGCCTCATCAGCAGGACCATACTTCTCAGAATCTGATTGCTCACTTATAGTTTTCGCATTCTTAAGATCATCAGTATTCTCTGTTTTTCCTATCTCTTCTGTTGGCTTGTCTTTTGTTTGATCTGTTTTTGCAACATTTCTTGGCTCAGAATCACTTGGTTTTTCATCCGAAACATTTTCTGAGGCATTTTCTGAAAAATTGTCTGCCTTGCCATCACTGGATATCTCTGAATCATTCCTATCACTTGCCGAGGAGATCTCAGATTTTCCTGTATCACTACTCACATTATCCTGGCTTGCAATATCTTCACTTTCCTTGATTGACATACCCCATGGCGTTTTATTCTCATCACCTGGACTCTTATCAGTCTCACCTGTCACTGAAGTTTCATTTGAGACATCATCAGTATTCTCCTGAACCCCAGTATTATCATCTATTTTTTCATCTGTCTCATTAATAACCTCAGCCGAAGGGTCATCAGGTAATTTCTCTACAGGTTCATCAGCACGCTTATTCAGCCTTTCCTGCAATCTCTCTTGAAGTGACCTTCCTGAGACTGGCTTATTTTCTGAAGAACTCGAGATATTCGCGAATTGGGTTGTATCCCCTTGAGATTGCTCTGAACCTTTCGACACTTGTCCTTGTAAATCTGAGTTTTCTGGTGAACTTGTTCCCTGACCTGACGACTGCAATGAACCCTGATCTTCCTGTTTTGGTCCCTGTCCTGGCGACTGCACCGGTTCCTGTTTTGCTAGATTAAATGATGCCTTTGCTTCTTCTTGAGCCCCTTGATTATCAAAAGCCCCTTGTGAAGCTTTTTGTTCTTTTATATCTTGTCCTGGAAGGTTTGTCTTTCTTTCTGGCGTACCCTGTTCTGAGGACGATACTGACGACTTCTCCTTAGCATTCTGAGGAAGAAAAGGAGATTGATCTCCATCAGAAGGACTGGAAGCTGCTAACTTCTCAGGAACAAAACCAGATGAAGCTCCGGTTGAATCACCTGTCTTTGAAAGATTCTTTTCAACAGCAATTTTCCCTGATAAAACCGAATTATCAGAACTAGAACCTGCAAAACTTGTTGTTCCAGCTGAAAGGCCTTCCTTTCCTGTATCCTTTTCTGAAAGGTCTTGCCCTTCTTTACCCTGGTTTATGATTGATTCATCTTCCTTCTTAGAAAAACTATTAAGAGAATTGGATACCTGAGATTCTGCAGTTTCTTCCTTAGGCTCATTGAAAGCTTTAGGCTTATCATCTCCTTCAACTGACTCTTTTGAAGCGTATTCAACAGCATCACTATAGATCTTACGGATATTCTTATAGGCCTGTGCCCTGTCCTCTCCTCTTTCCTTGATCCTTTTTTTTACAAGACGAACCATCTGGCTCTTGTTTTGCGAAAGGCGCAGAATCTCAGCCAAGAGGTTATCATCTAGCTCATTCTCCACCCATCTTGGAAAATCGCCTCTCTCGAAATGATATATGAATATATCATCACCCATGGAACTAAGGATTTCTAAAAGATCAAGCAGATCATATACATATACACCATCTTTTGTAATAAAAGGTTCAGCCATTCTTTATCCTTGTCAATAGATCTTTTACTCGTAAACCAACAGCAACAGTAACATCATCCTTATCCTTCATCTCCTTAAGCCTCGTAGAAAGCTCATGATCTGAGATGCAATGCTGTATCCACTCGGAAAAATCGTTCTTATGATCATTCACATGATGCGTGAAGCTATTCTCATCCATCTGCTGGAGAAGGGTAAAAAGGTCAATAAGATTATCAACTGAATGCCCTGTGATTGCATGAAAAGGGTCTTTTGTCTTTGAGAGTATAGCATAAGCTGAGTTCACCTCTTTCCTGTACCCTGGGCGAAGTCTATTAAGCAGATTCAACAGCTTCATTTTTTGTTCTCTCTTTCAGGTCATTTACTATATTCATGAATGCTATGAACGCCTCATATGGTGACTCAAATGGATTAAAATACTTATGTACATCTCCGTCATTAAACCATTTAGTACACATGTAATAGAAATGATCAGACCCTTGCATCTTTCTCCATACATCCAAAAGATTCTGGTCATGCATTGATTTCACGTCATGCTCAAGACCGAACAGGCTTTGCACTGCTGAATTCTGCATCTTATTCCCGACCCATGCAGACAGGTTCCTTTCAGAATCTGCCCATGATATTGGAAGCGCAACATCCAGTGACCCTGCAGCCTCGTGTTTATCTATTACCTCACTTGGAGTCATGAAAGAAAGATCCACCTCATCAAAGAACTGATCCATGAAATCCAGGATTCCTGTATCCTTCTTCTGATGCTCTCCAAAGGTCTCATAATCCAAAAACAGGTTCACCACATCACCTTCAGCGTCCTGCAGCCATTTCTGGTACTTGGATACTTTAAGAGGCCATTCGTTCCAGTTCACATCCGAGAATCTGAATGCAAGATCATCAGATAATATGTAATTCTTGAGCAAAAGTTTCAGGTTCCGCGTCTCTTTTGCAGTATATACATAATTAGGAGAAGCTGAATCCAAGACATAATCAGCCCCCTCGGACAGGACCCCTTTAAAACCCATCTTTTCGATATCCTGGGCAAGCTTGTTGCTGAATATGAGTTCAGTGTTCCTGAAGACCTTTGGGACATGATCAAACATTGAATATATGGCATCTGATTGCAGTTGCACCTGTTCAACAAACTCGTCAGGAGAATACAAGGAAGAAAGTGAATGATAGTATGTCTCTGACAGGAATTCCACATTACCTGTTGTAGCAAGTTCCTTGAAGCTTTGTATCACTTCCGGAGCATATTTGGAGAACTGTTCCAGGGCACAACCTGTTATGCTGAATGCAACCTTTATTCCTTTCTTCTTGATATGCTTGAGGATAAGCTCATTCATAGGCAAATAGCATTCTTTTGCCACCCTCTGGATAATATCCTTATTGACTGTCTCATCAAAATATGACGTTGTCTTCCCAATGTCAAATACAGTGAAACGCCGGATACGGTACGGCTGATGGACTTGAAAATAGAAGCAAACTGACTTTGCCATTTTATATGTAACTTGAATAGATCTTCACGCACTTTTCTGCAGGGATTCTCCAGTTGAAGCTCTGCACCTCTTTGGTTCCCTCTTCGCTGAGTGTGCTATATAATTCATTGTATCTCAATACACTCACCATCTTGTTTGCCATCTGGTCTATATCCCAAAAATCCACCTTAAGGCAATGCTTCAGCACTTCAGAACATCCTGACTGTTTTGAAATCAAGGCCGGTGTCCCGTTACGCATGGCCTCCAGGGGTGTTAGCCCGAAAGGCTCAGATATAGAAGGCATGACATAAAGATCAGCCATCCTGAATGCCCGGTCAACATCAGGACCCCGTAAAAAACCTGTGAATACAAATTTATCAGCGATACCAAGATCAGCAGCAACATCAACCATCCGGCTTTCCATGTCACCTGAGCCTGCCACCACAAACCTGACATTATGCTCAACCTCTGCAACCTTCTTTGCTGCCCATACAAAATGTTCAGGCCCCTTTTGGATTGTGATTCTTCCCAAAAATAGGATCAGCTTATCAGCAGAGCATCCAATCTTCTGGGACACACTATCAGCACTGATCTCGATTGCATTATGAACAACCTGCACCTTCTCCTTTGGTATATAGTATTGCTGGATCACCTTCTGCCTGGTCAATTCACTTACTGCTATTATTACATCTGCTGCTTCAAACCCTTTCCTTTCGATATCATATATCTTCTGGTTAGGGGTTCCTGTTGTACGATCAAATTCAGTGGCATGTATATGCAGAACCAAAGGCTTTCCTGTCCTCTCTTTCGCACGAATCGCTGCAGGGTATGTCATCCAGTCATGCGCATGTATTACATCATAATCTTCGCAATCTATCATGTCAGCCTGCTGTGCAAAGCGCTGCACCTCTTCATAGAGGTTCTTTCCATATACCTCATATTCTTCTTCAGCTTGAGGATTATTATACCAGATTCTGGCGTATGATTTTGAATCCATGTAAGGCAATAAGGGGCTATCGATCTCTTTGATTGCAAAAGAACCTTTCTTGCCTAATTCATTTGCAAAAATCATATTGACATGAGAAGAATCAGGGTCTCCTTTGCCACGTGGCACAACAAACGTCACATCCACTCCATGGTGACAAAGGCCTTTAGTAAGTCCATGACAAGCAGTTCCAAGCCCTCCAGAAGTGAAAGGCGGAAACTCCCATCCAAACATCAAGACCTTCACTCCTCCACCTCTTTCATACTTATGTCACTTTTGCCCATTTTTTTGATACCTTGTACGTGCTCAATTCCAATCGACGGTAAAATGTTTGTTGGATACGACTTTTATGATCTACTTTTTCATTCACGATGTTTTTGGCATTAGCACTATTTAAATGTTCTCATTTAGAAGAGCCTCGTCCTAAAAAACCGAAACATATTTATATACCCAAGCACCAAATTATGACATAAACATATCCTACCATTTTCCAAAAAGAGGGAGTAACATGAACAAGAAACTTGATGACCAGGAAAAAGAGATAGTGCGACAATTAATCATAAATCCAAGGAATTCTGACAATCAGATCTCAAAGATTACAGGGATTCCCCTTAAATCAGTAAACCGTAAAAGAAAGAAGCTTGAAGAAGAAGGCTATATACAATATTTCACCTACCTTGATACAAGTTCCATAGGAACAGGAGATTTTAGTACCAGACAGGAGTACACTGTCACTTTCAAGCCAGGAATGACACGCAAACGCTTCCTTGAGAACAATCCTTTGGCAAGACTTGACAGGAGCATGTCAAAACACATCCTTGAAGCCCATCTTGGAGAAAAAGACGGCAAACTAGCCCTGATTCTCATCATTGAATCACGAATAGAAAGCGATACAATAGAGATAATCAACGCTGAGATCATCCCCAAGCTTACCAAGCATTTCAATGAGCCGATTGTAGAGGATATCTCTAATGTAAGACTTAGCAATATGCTGCGCCTCCTCCACAATTACACTCCAATCCGCAATGTGAAATCAAAATTGATTCCTGATGCAGAAGACCAGGAATCCTTATTTATAACAGACCAATCTTGAGGTAAAAAAAATGAGCCATCCAAAAGCAGACAAGATTTTTGAAGTATCATGGGAAATTTGTAACAAAGTAGGCGGCATCTATACAGTAGTTGCATCAAAGATCCGCCCTACCCAGGAATTCTACAGCAATTACTATCTCATCGGGCCGTATTTTCAGGAGAAAAGCCATGGTGAATTTGAGGAACTGCCGCCTGAAGGAAGACTTAGAAAAGCATTTGACACCCTCAAAGCAGAAGGGATACAATGCAGGTTCGGCCAATGGCTTGTTGCTGGCAAACCTAAAACAATCCTTATAGATTTTCATGAATTCATGAGCCATTCCGATGAAATCAAAGCGCGGCTCTGGGAATCAGATAAGATAGATTCCCTCAATGCAGGCAATGATTTCACTGAACCTCTTATATGGGCGTATGCAGTTGGACGTTTCCTGGAGGAATATTATGAGCCAGATGAAAAGATTGTTGCCCAGTTCCATGAATGGCTTGCAGGTGCTGGACTCCTTTACTTAAAGAGCAAAAACATTCCCATTGGAACTGTTTTCACCACGCATGCAACAATGCTTGGCCGCACCTTATCTTCAGCAGGAATCAATATCTACTCACAGCTTGACACCCTGGACTCAGATGCCCAAGCCTATAGCCATGGCATTCACAACAAGCACCAGGTTGAAAAAGCCTGTGCCAAAAAAGCAGGATGCTTTACCACAGTATCCGAGATCACCGCAACAGAAGCAGAAGCATTCCACAAGAGAAAACCTGATGTTCTCCTGCTAAACGGTCTTGACAGCAACAAGTTTCCTACAATGGAGGAATGCTCATTAAAGCATAACCTATACCGGACCAAGCTACGGGAATTCATAATGTCATACTTCTTTCCATACCAGACCTTTGACATTGACCAGACTCTCATATACTTCATATGTGGAAGGAACGAGTTCCATGTTAAGGGCATTGACATAATGATAGAATCCCTGGGCCGCTTGAACGAGCAGATGAAACAGGAAGAGAATCCTAAGACAGTAGTTGCCTTCTTTTTCATACCAGGAAATATCAAAGGCATAAAGAGAGAAGTCGTCGAGAACAAGACATACTTCATGGATGTGAAGGATCATCTCCAGGATAACGAAGAGCTTATCCACCAGAATATACTGAAGAAATATCTTACCCAGGGTGAGACACCCCTTCTACCTGAAGACATAGAGAATGAGATATACAAGACAATCCACAAGCTCAAGAAAGAAGGTGTACCTCCTCTCTCCACCCACGACCTCCACGACGAAGAAAATGACATCATCATCAGATCATTCAGAAGTGCAGGCCTCAACAATAAAGAAGATGACAAGGTTAAAGTGATCTTTTATCCCATCTTCTTGACAGGTGCTGACGGGCTCTTAAACACTGATTATTACGAGACAATGCTTGGTGGACATCTGGGAATATTCCCATCTTATTACGAGCCATGGGGCTATACTCCACTGGAATGTGCATCACTTGCAGTCCCAGCGATAACTTCAGACCTTGCAGGTTTCGGGCAATACATAGGCAAGCATTTCCAGGACAAGCAGAATAAAGGGATTTTCGTGATCAATCGTCAAGAAGGTTCTGATCCTGTGACAGAACTTACAGGCATAATGAACACGTATGCTACTCTTCCCAGGCATGACCGTATGGAGAATAAGATAAATGCAAAAAAACTTTCCTCTCTTGCTGACTGGAAAGTGCTTATAGAAAATTACATAAAAGCCCACAACAGGGCCTTAGATAGACTCTGAATCATCACAATCCCTGCAGATTGAAATATTATCCTTTCTTACTAACTCTGCAGAATATTCTCCGCAAAGGTTACAGATCCCTTCATCAGGATTGATTCTGTTCACAGGCTTATTGCTCTCTTCCCGTATTGTGATCTGATGGGCTATAAGCTCAAACAAGTGAGGCTGGATCTTCAATGCATCCTTCAATGTCATAAGACCTACAAAGACCTCGTCCTCAATTACCGGAAGATGGCGTATGTTCTCTCGCCCTAAAAGCTTTAGCGCATAAGATATATCTTTATCAGGAGTGATTGTCGTAAGATTCTTCTCCATGATTTCTGCAGCAGTCATATCAACCGGATTCACGCCCTTGGCAACAGTCTTTTTTATGACATCATTCTCTGTTATTATGCCATGCAGCTTTTGTCCCTCTGTGACAAGCACAGCTCCCACATGATTTCTTGTCATGACATTGGCAACTTCTTCAAGAGTGGCAGAAGGTCCAACAACAATCGGATTCTGCGTCATGATATTCCCAACACTATACCCTGTATCCATTATTACCCCTCAAGAATAAGTAATGCAAATAAATATAAAAAGTTATTGAATTAATTGGTTACAAGGACTTCAACATCCCTGCCAAATATTTCCTTTAGGTTCTCAAACATCCTCTCCCTGATAAACACTCTAGGAGGGATCTTTGACTTGGCAAGAGCCTTTTCAAACTCCTCCATCGAACTGTTTGAAATATTCTTAAGTTCACCTTCCTTGCCTACCTTTGCCTTTGATATCGACCTTTCTTCTGAGTCTATATCATGAGTGATGAAGGCAGTATCATCCAGTAAAAGGACCTCTCCGTACTTATCACCGTACTTTACCCTTATCTTGGCCTGCTCAATCTCCTTTCCTCTTTTTCTCTGCATGAACTCCACAAGGAACCTGATGAACTCCCGGGAACTCTTCTTCACTTTTTCCACTTCAGCCTTTGTAAGCTTATTATCATCATAGTCCTTCTTTGCCTGGATTATCTCATTTAGTATACGCAGGTATTTAGCAGGAATCTTTCCCTGGCTGATCATCTCATCCTCAAAGATCTTCACTATCTCCACATCAGATACTCTTTCAATGCCTTCCATCTTTAAGACATCACGGATTATCGTGACCGTTGTATCATAGACATGGACTATTGCTTCCTTCTCTTTCCTGGTCTCGATCTCCTCGAAAAGCTGCTTTATCCGCTTAAGATAATCATCCGCATTCTTCAACAGCTCATCAACCTCTTTCCCTGAGATTTCTGTGAGGCTGCCATGCTCAAGATCCTTTCGTACCTGAATATTCTTCCTCAATACCTTAACATATTTCTCCTCGAGAAGCTTCTCCTTTTTGACAAAGATCTCATACATCAGATCAGGTGTCTCACGAGGAGTTGGGGGTGGAATACCATACATCATCAGCGCAGCCTGCGAAGGTGTAAGGATTGCCCAGAAAGTATCCTCCATCCCTATCTCTTTTATCTTGTAACGCACCCTCTGCAGCATCTGCTCGCCTGAGTGCATGAACATGTCAATAGCCTCTGGAGACGGCTTTATCTTCCCCATCTTCAATAGGTTCTTCCAGGGCATGAACATTCCCCTGTCATAGAATGGGATACCATCACGCAAGAGCGTAAAGATTACAGGATTTGCCTCTTTCAGGCTGTCCCAGAACTCAGTAAGGATATATACCTGAATATTCAGCTTGTTCTTTATCCCTGTCATGTCTCCTGCTTCAATACCCATGCCGATGATGATCGAACGAAGCTTGTCCTTGAGTTCTGCACGGGTCATCTTCTTCACATCAGTATCATCAATAACAACCCACACATCAATATCTGATTCAGGTGTTGCCTTGCCCTGTGTAAGTGAACCAGCAAGGACATAAGATACGATATATTTCTCGAATTTCTTGAGAATCATTGACTTATGAATCTCTGATATCTTAATTGCAGAAAGCATCCCAGTGTCATACACAGGCGCAGAGGCTGCAATCATCTGCAAAACCTCATACTTGGCATCATAGCATCCCTGCCACACATCTGATAACAAGACGATCTGAGGTGCTAGTGATTTATCAATCTCTTCAGCTTGCTCATTGATTCTCTTGGTAAGCCTATCACGAAGCTCATCCTTGCTCATCTTGATAGAATCAGTATCATCAACAAGAACCAACACATTGACCTTATCCTTTTCCTCTTTTGAAGGTGGCAAAAGAGCAATTCCATTGATATACTGCTTGAACTTCTCAACCAGTTTGTTCTTGAACTTATCCAGGTTTCCCTGCATTGACTTTATCTTTTCCTGTGTCTCTTTAGGCAATTGGCTTATATCCTGCGGCACGTTTCCCGTCTTATCTGATTTTCCTGATTTGTTTGATTCTTTAGCACCTGATTTAGCACTTGATTTTGATCCAGATTTTGAACTTTTAGTTCCTGTTTTTGCCATAATACCACCTTATATATTTAAAATAAATACTGTTTTTAAAACTTTTCTTTATAAACTGAAAAATAAACGAGATTTATAAATACATTGCACTAACAAACCATAAATACCGGACATATTTATCCCGAAAGATTTATAATCCACATTAGACACCACTATACCTGAGGTATCAAAATGGCAGATCTGCAAGATATAATTTCAAAAATCAATGATGAAGCAATACACGAGAACGTCGAGAAGCACCACCTGAACGCTCGGCAGGAATACAAGCTTGACAAGTGGAAAGTAGCTGACTTCAAGGAATTCAAGGAAAAGATCACAGAATACACTAAGCATCACAAGAAAATCACTGACGGAGTGGATTATTCTGACGAAAAAGCATATCAGGACGCAAAAGAAGCCATACAAATGGCGTACCAGCAACAAGGTAAGAGCTGGGAAGACGCAGTCAAGGACGCACGTGACGGCAAACTAAAAAACATCATAGATACCCTTTCCCAGGTTTATACCATGAAACACACACAGGCCTGGAAAGAGCATGTCATAGATGACCACATTGACCCAACTGATTTTGATGCTCAAAAAACGATTGCAGATCAGTATGTAAAGGAATGGGGACAACACCTTCCTGAAGACATAACCAAAAAAGGCCCTGATGAACTGGCAAAAGAATACAAGAACCTTCTGAACAACCACCAGGACTTGACCAAGCAGATCAAGCAATACCTGGAAAAGTAATTTTATTTTTCCATATTTACAAACCGCAGGTAACTGGCAAATACGAGCATGATAGCCAATACTAAAAGTGATAAAAAGAAATTGACCCAAAATATCGTATAGAAAAGTATAAAGAGCAAAACAAAAGAACCCATGCTCAAGACAAATCTCACAGCCAATTCTTTATCAAAGAATCTGAACTTATCAAGCTTGTTATAATGGATATACATGAGACAAAATAAAATGAGAAATACTAAAAGGAAAAAACCATGAATAACCCATGCTGGGATAAAAGACAACAATATCTTCTCATTATATATCAAAGCCTGCAGATATAAGAAAAAAACAACCACAAGCACAGGTATGCTTACCAGATGATATAAGAAAAATCTCCAGAATATGTTCTTTTTCTTCAACAGGTACTTCACAATACTATAGTTTATTCCCTGCAAGATTATCCATGACAAAGAAAGGGAAAGAACAAGCACAACAGTCAAGAGAAAGACTGAACTTGCCTGCGTAAGGATTGCAGCCTGCGCATCCATCCCGCTGGCCTGGGCCAATGCATCAGAGATTGTTGAAAGCTTCCTGACTATCTTTTCCTGCAATGTCACAAACAGCCATCCTGTGATGAAAACGAACAATACATCTACCAGGAAGAAAACCGGAATCCATTTCCAGTTCTTCCGAAAATCCTTATATCCCTCAAGAAACCCCTTAAACATTATTGATTACCTGGAAATTCATTGGCACTTTTGCACTCATCCTCAACACAATATTTATGACTAGCAGGATCACAAGTATTTCCACCACAAAGGCATTTGAACTCAATAGGCACTAGATTATCTTCTGTACTTTTCATGCATTGAAAATGATCTTCACATTCCCCTTCCACACAGAAAGGAGCTCCTGTCTTTTGGCATGTATTATCCCCGCACTCGCATTCAGTATAACCATCCAACCGATCATACTCTCCCCAGTGCATGGTCATGGGATCAGGGCAATTCACTTCCTGTTCAGTAGCTGCCCCTCCGCATTTGTAACGAACAGTGATAGTCTCCTTTTGCTCTTGTTGATCATAAGTGCTTACTGATCCCCTGTCAACATCCCACGTGCCTCCCTGCTGCTGAGCATCATGGATAGTAAAAACCGCATCTAACGTCTTGGTGGTTCCTTCCCTGCAGGTGCTTGATCCACCATGCTGGTACAAGGAACCTGCAACAAAAGATGCGTCTTTTGAAGGTGAACCGGATCTAAAATTACATTCAATAGGCCCTTTATCAAGATCCGAGGGGATATTATTAAGAGAAAACTGCCTGCCTCCGCTGTATGTGGTTGTCCCATCAAAACTGACCTCATCAGCATTTCCCACGGTTGAACTCTGCTCCAGGGCATATTTGATTTCCTCTTCCCCTTTAGTCTTATTAAGATACAATATATATGATTTTTCTGTATCTAGCGCTCCATCACACTTGAGCCTAGCAAGAGCATCTGAACTATAATCATTATTACTTATAGCATCCATCCCTTCACCAAACCCACTATCAAGGGAGTAATCGAATACTGAATCATCGATTGAACCGAAAGTGTAAGGATAACTGTTCATCCCGTCATACTGGATCATCTCATATTCAGAGTCCATTAATTCACGATCTCCATCCACAAGAGACACATGATAAAATTTAGTGTAGGAACAAAACATTGACTGGCACTCATCTGAGGCCTCTTGAGGTTCCTTGTATGTAATAGGTATATTGAATTTCATCTGCTCGTTCTGCTTGAAAGCGTCTCCACTTATATACTCTGCGCTTGGTGAGCCTGAAAAATAAGCATACGATTCACTTCCCACATTAACATCGCACCTGTACTTACCCGTACCAAGATCAAACCCGCAAAACGCAGGTGGCGTTCCACCAACCTGTGAGACCTCGCATACAGTATCACTTGTAACATCCTGATCCTCATTATTTGTATATTCCCACTCCAGGACAACGCTATCATAACGCAGGCCGCTTGATTGCTCAGGATACCAGTCTTCGTAACTATAAGTCTCTCCTGCTTTCAATTGACCAGAATCTATCACGAGACTTTGCTCTCCCTTACCATTACAATCACACCTTCCCCTAGCATATCCATCCTCTGCATTACAATTGCGATCATCAGAACACACAAGTTTCAGCCGATAGCTAATATCTGAACCTGCAACCATACCAGCACCGACATGATAATTCCACTGAGCAATCCCATCCTTTGCCTGATTATAGGAGACAAAACGTCTTTCACATGGATATACCATTCCTGTGCTTTCAATATCCATGGCAAAATCATCCTCTGCCATCCCGGCAATATCAAGATCCCATGTTCCTGTAAAAGCAAACATGCAGATAGCATGAGCCAGTTTCTTTTCACCAAAGATAGCATTGAATATCCCTGATTCACCATACCTTCCACTCACCCTGTCAGATACAGTATTTACTGATTCAGTCAGTGCCCCGAAAACATTACCAAAGCCTGAATCAACACTCCCCCTTCCACTGTTCCAGCTATACTTTTCTGCAAAGCAACGGATTAATTCATACAACATATCACAAACATATACAGATATTACTGCCCTGCACATTCCAGCATCCCCGTCACCTGTAACAAGGATTGTTTGGAAACAATTCTTTATTGCCATCATCATATTACGATAAAGGCTCAGGTATGAACGTAACGCAGGAAAACACACGCATTGGAAACTCCTAAGCAATGATGATGTTGGGTCCACCACGTATTCCTTATCAGAGATTCCAAGTTTGTTCTGGATATCCTTATGTACCTCTTTTGCTTTCTCCGAAGTGATTGGCTGGTCCAGGCACTCAAGAGTTGTATACGTAAGTGGCTCTGGACAACGCTCATCTTCCCAATCCAATTCCTTACCGCATTTTAAAATTCCATCACTACCTGCATCTTGGCACTTACTATCAGACTGAGGTATATCTGTGCCACATTTAAACTCAATTTGTTCACCTTCTCGTGCTCCCTGTTGCTCACTTGGCGCTGTCTTACAGGAAACTTCATCTAGTTTTTCCCTGAACCCAGAATATTTTCCCTCGAAAACGTCATTTTCACCCGTAGTTTCCTTTTCAATCCTGAAAGATTCACTGAAATCAGAATCGCACTTCTTGAAAGGCATGAAAACCATATCTGAACTTAACCTTATAGGTTCACCAATCTCGACCTCTCCGGAGATATCCAGATCCATTTTTTTTGTGATGTAACCTGCCTGCACCTGGTAAGCGCCAGTATTCTCCTCTGTGGCCTGTGAAACCGCAAAAATCACCTCTCGATTATCATTTCTTATATCATTAATATTATCAACGCATTCCGGCCTTATAGGCAGGCCTGAATCAACCAAGGCAGGCTTTGCAGACCCATCAGGCTCACAGAATCCTGCAACAGAATTCCATATCACATTGCATTTAACATTATCATCTTCAGTTCCAGCATACGTCGGATGATCAGTAAGCTTTGCCGCAAGACATGCAGATTCCTTGAACTCATCCATTATAAGACAGGCAGAATCCCAATACTCAAGATACTCCTGCTTGCAGCATTCTTCCTTTGGAACATGCAGTCCAGAACATTCATCATCTCCATCAACACCTAGATAATCTGATTGTACGCCTGTAGCTACATTCTCTTCCAGATAAGTATTGACATCATCCACACCAGCACAATCAAGGCTTCCCGAATCATCATCAAAGCCAGGAACACTGCTCTTGCCCGCAAGCTCCTCCATTACTTCATCTCCTTTCATGATCTCATCAGAATCAAGTTTCCTTGAGTTTTCCACAAAGCGCTGGAAAGTTATAGCAGAAGGGCAAAACATCCGGTCACACACCCTACGCATTGCCTTCTCAAAAGTCTTCCTGTTTTCTACTCTTCCCATGCAATCCTTACAAGCATCACACGCATCATCATTATCATCATTACAAGCTGTATCTTCACAGGCACCCATCTGCGCCATGGCAACCTTGAAATCACCGCCCTGGATCCTGCTTGCAACTGAACTAAACTTACAGGACCATTTCTCCATGAAAATCATCACAAAATCAACTACCATCATCGTAAGACAGGTATATCTTGTATAAGTATCAACAACCTTAAGAGGCTCAAGCACCTCATTTATCAGTTCGATCGTACTATTCAATCCTTCGATAGAAGATTCCAAAAAATCCTCAGGCAGGTAATCTGGTGGAATCCTCGGCTCTATTGTGGATTGTATATCAAGACAAACCCTCTGTTCCTGAGTATAATTGAGATGATCCTGCTGAAAATTTATAGTAAGCATCAGAGGATACTTCACGCACCCAACCTCAGGCACACCGCACTCACCTTCTCTATGCTTGCTTATGTTCTCTTCCTTCTCAAGCATTGTCCAGTTCCGGCCATTGGAAGGATCTTGTGCTGGTATATTGAACATCAGGTAACCATACCACTCATCTTCTTGTTTATCCCACATTGGAGTTGCAGGAGTGAACCAGTCAATGTCCCAATCCTCCTCTTCTGAAACACTCAGGTCACGCTGTCCCACCTGGATATTACTTATGCTCGCATTGTAAATGGTTCCACCATTCCACTTGACATCAGCACTGATACCTATTTGTGCAACCCCTTCAATTATCATTCGTGGATTAAGCATATCTGGATACTGATCATGGAATTCAACACTGAACCAGTTCCCTTCCCCGCAAAGCGTATACAGGATATCTCCTGTCACAGGCTCACTCTCAAAACCTGATTCATCCTCTGCAACAAGCTTTACCTTATTTTCCCAGGAAGTTGGATAAGATGCACGATATGAACCGCTGGACTCGCTGTCATTTGCAGAAAGCGAGGCATCCCTTGAAAGCGTAACAGTAACATCAAAATCACCATCCGCTGTGGTTTTAGCTGATGGATCACTATCATCATTAAGATAAACATAGATTGTTGAAGGCTCACTCACCGTTCCCTTTATCTTCACATCACGAACATAACTAGGTGTCAACTGCCCTATATTAGTATCTGATATTATCGGAGCCTCAGTATCAACATGAACCTCTCCGGTCTTAGTGACAGAATTACCATAATCATTTGTTGCCGTGATCTCGACATAATTCACTCCCTGCTCAAGTGGAATATTTCCTATGAAAGACCCTTCAACCTGCATCGAATCCTCATGAAAATATGAATCGCACGTGAGATTGATCCCTGTTGCTTCACTCTCAGAAGATCCCATCAAAGTTGTAACACTTATAGGTTCAGACTTTGCCCCTTCATTGCACGATTCATCGACTGCTCTAACCCTATATGAATAAGTCGTTCCACTGGAAGCCATATCCTGATAGCTGGTGCTTTTCGTTGTTGCGATTCTCGTCTCATTCCTGTATACCGCATACTCATGCAAGTCTTCATCCTCAACCTCGTCCCAGGAAAGATCAACAGCCATGCTGCCGAAATCATCCACATCAAGATTCTCTACCTTTGAAGGTGGAGTCTGGTCCTTGTAATTAGAGACCTTGAACTTTATTGTGGAATACTGGTCAACACTCCCATTGACCTGCATCGTCTCTGTTGTATTCTCAGGAATGGTCACTTTAAGCTTAGGAACAGCAAGATTCACATCAACCATGTATTCTTCTTCTCCTGTCAGGCCAACCTGGTCCTCTGCCATCAGGCGAAAAAGGACAGTCCCATTCATCCCTTCCAGTGAGACATCTTTGAAAGTATACTCTCCCTCTTCATCAGCAAGCTCCTGCAACACCATGTCTCCATTCAGGAAGAGCTCAACATAGGCGTAAGGATCTGTATATCCACTAAAAGTGATAGTCTTTTGCCCATACTTATCAGGAAGGCTTGCATTAACAGTAGGCGGCGCATTATCCATCCCAGAATAGAAGAATTTGGTTGAAGACTGGTCGCAATTGCCAGCTTGGTCGCAACTTTTGACATAATAATGATATTTTGTATCATTGACCACAGGAAGACTCACACTATGGCTTGTAACATACCCACTTGAAGTCTGGTTCTGATTAAGATCATCCTCATCAGTCCCATAATACACCTGCGAATCAGCAGATTCGTCAGTCTCCCACTTGATGACAGTCTCTATATCCGATGGAAGTTCCAGTCCCATATCACTTATTTCCGGAGCCTGGGTATCAGGAGCGCTTTGTGTAGTAAAGCTTTGAGGCCCCACTGCCTGCGAATCAAATCCATCCGTAGAATTAATCTTGAAATAATACTGGGTCTCAGGTGTGAGCCCCCCAACTTCATGGACATGCTCAGTATTCTCAAGATCCTCAAAGAACATGTCATCCACATTCTGGTCAGTCCCAACATAAAGCCTTCCATCAGTCTCTGCATCAGTATTCCAGGAGATCTCTGCAGAATTATGGGTCTCATTAACAGAAACCTCAGAGATTGACCACGCAAAACTAACAGGAATAAAAATAATCAATTGAATTATGAACAATGAAAACAGCTTCTTAAACATCATGATATCACGTAATACTTTGTGTTATAAATCTTTCTACCTGAATACAGGCTTCACCTCATAATCCTCCTCATACAAATAGACCATCATTTCCCCCTGCTGGGTCTCTGTTATCGGGAAAGGCCTGTACTCAATCACTGGTATCACGATCTCATTCTTCTCCTCCATCAAAGGGACAGTGATATTCTTTCCATAATAGCCTCCCACCACATCTCCATCCCGTTTATTGATGACATTAAAATCATACTTTCCACCCTTAAGGATAAAGGAAAGGTTTTCTATTGGTGAGCCATATAAGGGATAATGATAATACTGGTCATGTTCAGGGTGCGAAACACGAAGCGTAAAGCTATCATTATTGTCAATCTCCCCTTCCTTGAGCTCATCACTCGAAGAGTAATAGATATATTTCTTGAAACTTACATCAACATCCTTTAGTTTCTCCATCTCGATTGTAAGAGCATCTCCAGTCATCTGCCCAGCTCCATCCAGATAACCTTCCTTTCGAGCCCTTATGATTGGATTAGCGCAATTGGATGGAAGCTCGCCCTGGTACTTGTAAGTGCTGTCCTGAAAACTTGTATTGCCTACCTCACAATACTTGTTCATGCATTCATAACTCAGGTTGACATCCTTCAAAAGCCCCATCTGGTTATATTCATCATACCCTTTCACCTGTATTTTATAATCCCCTGAACGTATACCACAAAATTCCTCCATATAAACAGGTGCATCAAAAGTACGCACATTCATCTTCTCTTCAACAGCTTCATTCTCCTCTATCATGACAGGAACCCCGAAACTGAAAGTATACCCTCCCTTATATGGAAATGATTCAGGGTCAATCACCTTTATCTGCACAGGATAAGAAACATCATAAGTGAAATGATACATGTTCATGCACAAGAAACGCAGGAACTCAGATTCACCCTTCATCTGTTTTGTTGACATCACACCCCCATCTGAAGGCGTAGGCTTGAAATCCATATCCCACTCCGGATTGTATGAGAAGAAAACACGAAGATCACGGTTATCATAAGAATTGCCTACATCAAAATAGAAGTGCGTATATTCATACATATCAGAAGGCTTTTCATCAAAATCCAGGTCTTTCATTGCATCATCAAAAGGATCACCCTTTGAATAATCAGCCTCCAAAAGCCGATCCCATAGGATATCCCTCTTTTCCTGGAACTCCTCATAAACCTCCTCTTCTGCCTCAAATGGTGTATGATTGGTATTCTTGATCTTTATCCTTCCAAGATTATAATGCATTATGTTAGATAATCTTTCCTTCAATTCAGATACCTGCCATTTTATTGAGCCGCATTTGAATTCAATCCCTGAGAATGGAAAACTGAAATCTGAAGTCATCATCTCCATCGTAAGATTCTCCAGGAACCTTTCATCTATCTGCTTATGCGCTGTCAGGTTAGCAAGCTGATGGACCTTTTTCATCCTCACAGGAAGTACTGCTCCAAAAGACCTCATCCTCGTTATCTCTGAGGTGACCTTGTTCTTGAATTCTAAAGGATAATCAACCTTAACTACAGTCTCCCTTCCTCCAAATGATACATTCACCGTAGGCTCATACGTGGTTATCTCAAAGCTATGCCTAAAGTCCCTAAGCCCCTTCTTGCATTCATCCATGGAATCATTGATATAATCAGCAAGCTCTAACTCCATGAACTGAAGCGAAGGTATCCGGACCTCATCATTAAAATACCAGTGAGGAGTCTTTATAACAGCCCTGCTTCCAAACCCGATATAACTGGGCCTCACACGTTCGATCTCTTCCGGCAAGTCGATATAACCCCCCTGCATTCCCATAATTGTTATGCCCATCTCCGCATTCTCTTTTATGCAGGTATCAATATATCTTTTTGCAGGCTCAACATTAGGAGGAACAACCGCAGAAGGAATGAAAGTTTCAGTCTGGTGACGCATGAAAAACAGGACTAGCATGCTCATTAGGATTATCAATCCGATTATTATGAATATTCCTATTTGCCCTTTTTTCATTTGTACTTCATTACATGTTCAACAATTCGCACAATGTACTCTCGTATCCACACAAGATACAACAATGTAAAGACAAGCCCTAAGATAGGAGGTAACAGATTGAATATAAGCATTATTAAAATATATATCCCTGCAATCCCAAGATAAGGTAACAAAAAGTAATGCAATTTAGAAGAGACTGACAGCCCTGAGAAGATCGCATGCCTATAACGGTTCTCCTTTGCAAAGATTATGTATACGATGGGCGTTATGTAAAAGAATAACAGCAAAGCAATAAGAAGAAAATAAGGCCTCACGCTCTCGATAAGTATGGTATTTCCACCCAATATCAAGATACCCCAAAACAAAAGCCAGCCAGATGAAAGCAAGACAAAATGGGAAAGATGACTGAGTGTAATCCTTCGCTTCAGGTAAAGATTCCATATGATCCCTTTGCAGATACCATATATTATACTGACAGCTAGAAAAGACAGTACTGAGACAAGCAATACCATCCACAATATCCCTTTCATGACCTCTATTCCTTCTTCTGTACTAAGGCTTTGAAGCGAGATACCTTGTGTCTGGGTATTCAGGTATAATGAAGCCATATAGCCAACCAAAAAGATCAATGCATAAAACAAGCCATCAACTATGAAAACCTTATAGAACAAGTGCGGTGACATCTTTAAGGTCTTCTTGAAAATCTTTCCCTGGTCCTTCAAAAAATGCTTGAATGTATTGTTGTATGTCTTCATCTAATCACCTGAAATTATTTTCATAACCTGAGTCATCTGAATCATCACCACTTGAACCTGAAGCATCTGACCCGCCAACATTCGTTGAAGCAGGTGCAGTGTCCTCATTGTAAAGTACAAGCCTATTGCAGAATTCATCGGTAGCATCATCATCCCATATCCTTATCTCATCATCAAGCACCACGCACACCTTTGGAAAATGCTTATCATGATATGCAACAATCTTATTGTTCCCTGTACCTGAATAGCTTCCATAAGAAGCAAGCTCTTTATGTTCAGAGAACCACCATTCATAATCACTGCATCCTGAATCCGCACAGAACTTGATATTGAACCGATTATCATCTTCATTCGGATTATATGCATAATATGTAACCTTATAGAGATATTCTTTATCTCTTGTAGTATTAGTATATTCCCAGACCTCTCCTGAAATACTCAACCCAAGCGCCTGATTTCCACCTCCAAGGTCCATGAACAGACCCTGATTATTGGTTTCTGAAGAGATATCAATCAAGTGGTTACAGATTCCAGACACATCGCCAAAAAGAAGCATACCCCATTTATTATAAGCAAAGAAATCTCCCATTCTACTTCTCCATTGAGTCACAAAATTGTCGTCATCATCATCTCCAAAAAACAGTTGAGAGAAAGACGCACCAATAGTTGCCCCACTGCTTAAATGGTCTGTACCATATTCTTCCATAAAATCATCTATATCCGACCCACCATCATCTTCCTCTTCCTCTTGATCTGGAATATTTAGTTCTTGTTCTGGATGAATAGTAGACTCATCTTCTTGTAGATCGTTTGCTTCTCTAAGGTCTTTCAAAGTAACACCCTTATCTTGAGCAATTTCTGATAAAGTATCTCCCTCTTTAACTGTGTAACTTTCCTGAGCAGTAACCAGCCCTATAAGCACAATAGCCATGAAACCAATCAGAACAATAAGTTTATTCATAGGCCCACCTCTTCAAGTTCAGTTTCAAAGGTATCACAGGCATCATAGGTTTCATCACCCATCTCCCCAAGAGATTCAAACATTTGAGTAACCTGATCAATAGTCACCAAAAGAGTTCCAATAGCCTTAGGGAAACCACATGCCCAGTAAGAACTTGTTCCCATATACTGACAGACAAACAATTCATATCCTCCAAAAAGTAAAGAAAATGGATCAGTAAGCATATCCTTTATCTCTTGCATAATTTGCTTAAGAATTCCTCCCCATGGGAAAATCAGCATTACAATCGACATGGTCTCTCCAACGATAAAGTTACAAGTCATATAATCAAATTGCTCATCACAAGCACTTTGTGGGACATTAACCTTCATAGACTGAATATAACACGACCCCTTATAACAATACATGTCACGTAGTTCTTTTGTTTTTTGCACAATGCCAGGAATACACAGGAATACCAAACTAAGGATAAGGCTATCTTTTTTATCCGCACCAGAGAGACCAGCATTACCCCCTGTGGAACCTCCTTCTTGCTCAGAAGAACTACCTTCACCATTGTTCGCGTCATTATTACTCTTAGTTTCATCGTCACTACCTCTTCCGGTGATAGATTCCATTCCACCTTCAACAACATCTTGTCCCTGCTTAAAGCTTTCAGGAGTATTAAAGACTACATTTCCATCTCCACCATCACTATCGCCATCTTCACCATCACTATCTTCATCGTCATTATCACCTAAATCACGAGCCAAATCTCCAAGTGAATAATCCTCAGCATTATCATTGCTCCACCCTTGTAATCCTTTAGAAAGCTCTCCCAATCCAGGCACTTTATCCATGAGATTACATTCACAAGATACATAACAACAAAAATTGAATCCTAAACCGCTTAGAGTATCTGCAAATCCATCCACTTTCTTATGTGTAGACATTAAAGGTTCACTAATTGGTTCATACCATGCAAAAGCAGTACCCAGAGCAGCAATACCACTTGAGATAGATTCAAGAGTATTAATTATATTGCAATACATTTCTGCATATTCGATAATACCTTCCAGTTCTGCTATTGTAGTCCACCATTCCTCAGTTTTATCCTTTATGTCCTCAAGTTTATCTCTCTGCGCATCAGAGTATTTGTCAAGATTATAGAAACCAAGCGAAATGGAAACATTCTCTATCTCAGGAGTCTCACTTATATAAGTGTCTTCTCCCCTTTGAATCTCAGTGAATATGCTCAAAGGACATGTTATGTCAAGCGAATCCACATCATCCATGGATGTTGCCCTCAATGTGATTTCAAACATATTGTTCCAGAACTCAGGTTGACCTGCGACATAATCCATTGAAGAAGTCCCATTCGTTTGATTATTACTGCTAAAGCAATCTTCCTTTGCAATTTCCACAACACTTGCATTCGCATCAGAAGAGAGATTAACAGAACATATGCTCCTTATCTCCCTGATTGAAGTAATCTCACGATCCACAGGATTTGGCGAACATCGCACACTGCTCTCCCAGTAGTTGGTTTCATTATCAAGACCTGTGATATAGACTTCCTTTTGCTGTGAGAACTCATTTCCAACCTCATCATATGCTGTGACTACAAAATTAAGATTTCCTAGATCATCGGTTGTGATACGCCCGGATTGCCCTTCACACAAGAACCTGTATGTCCCGTTCTGCCTGCAATTGAAACCAACCTCAGAATTATTATTGAATTCGGAGAAATCACCTTCCATTGTCACAAGATTACCCGGGTCCTCAACAACAACTTCCACATCAAGATTAGAGCCCTTGACAATATAATCCTCGTATTGTGAATCACTATCATCAGTCTTATTCACTGATATATCATGTATAAAAGGAGAAGCAGTATCAACAGTAAGATTCACAGTAAGATTATTCTGGTTTGGATTTTCAAGCACATCTTCAGCATATACTGTGCTTATAGGATATTGGCCATCAGACTCTACACCATCAGCGCCCCAGTAACAGGTATACTGGTTTGTCCCTGTGCTATTGCATTTTTCAGCCTTTACATTATCTCCCCCTCCGATTGCACTCAAGTCAAGATATGCCTCATCCTCAAATTCCCGCTCATTCAGCTTGAGCTTAATCTTGTTATTGGATGTGAACAAATAAGTCCCGTCTACAAGCTGGGAATGGTTAGTCCTTAACCATGTGAACTCTGGCCCACTTGTATCCATAAGTATTGTAGAGCTTGAAAGAGTTCCTGTTTCAGAATTCCCGAAATCATCGTAAACAGTTATCTCTGCCTCAGGAGTGATTGAAGAGTTTATATCGATATGTATATCAAAAAGACATGTAGTCTTTCCATCACTGGCAGAGCATGATGAAGAAGTCACCTCATCTTCAGAAGCAAAACCTGACACGTCAGCCTCTGCATAATCAATATCTTCAGGCTCAAACACCACCGCCATCCGAGCAGGATAAGGGTTATTTCCCACATATTCAAGAGGATCCTTGTTATTTTGTGTTATGTTCATGCTAACAAGGCTTGGAGGCAGACGATCTACGACCACAGACTTGCATTCCCTGGAACTGTTCTGACCAAACCTATCCCATGCCTGGACACAATAATCATACACACCAGATTGTATATCAGATGAATGATTAAGATCAAGATCGACTGTACAGCTTGGTGTTGATACTTCATGGTCCAAAACATTTGACTCGTTCTCATATATCTTTACACGGCTTAAACCCACACAATCAGTTGTCCCGGTATATGCGCTGTCAGTGGCAGAAACATCAAATTCAAACTCACCATCGTTTGATGTTGAAGGCGTAACAGAGAAATCATCTATTCTTGGATCCGTAAAGTCAGGGACAACCGTGACAGAATCGCTTGTCTTGTATACCTCTGAAGAATCCACTATCTTGAACTCAAAGGTCTCTGATGCATAAAGAGTGAACCCATCTATAGTATACGTACAACTTGCCGTCGTACCTGACCCACATGAGCCTGGAGGAAGTTGATGATAGCCTCCTGACCCCATCCTCACGAATATCCTGGAATCATTCACCCCGGAATCAGTATCTGTAGCAGTAATCTCGAATGTCAAATCATCAGGCCTTGTCATATAACCTTTAGAAGAAGAAGAGTCATAATACCCGTCAGCTCCAGATGCTGAATCAACATCAATACTGTAGGCAGCAAATGTGCTTGATATATAGAAAGGCAATGTTAATATCAACATTATCATGAAACTTGCAATCGGCTTTTTCATTTTATTTCCTTTCAATACCTTATTTTATTAATCTTTTGCAACAGGATATAGCTCATCCTCAAACATCCTTGAATATTCCTTAGTTCTGCCCATCTGCTCTACTACCCCAACCTTGCGTGCAGTTTCAGGAACAAGGTATATGTCCGGGGACACTGCATAAAAGGTAAGGCTTGAATGATTGTATATATCATCTATACTGAATTCATAAGTATAATCTGCACCACCTACAGGAACAGAATCATTGAACTCCATCTTAGGTACCGTGAAACACTGCTCATCAAACCATCCGGTATCATGACATTCTTCATACTCAGGAATCAGAAAATCCTCATCATCAAACAAATAGATCTTGATATCATATTCACCTGCTGCAAATTTCATCTGTATGGTTCCATTATCATACATCCCTACTTCCTGTCTTCCATCCTTTTCTGCAAGTATCATTGCATACTCTGAATCCTTGAGGGTTACCTCATATGGCTTGAACTCCCACTGGTATTCTCCACCATTGCTTACAGGTATTATCCTTTTCTTTTTCAAAGTGATATTCATTATCTTCTCTTCATACATCACTAAACTTACATTTTCCTCTTTATCAAGCCTGGCACTCAAGGACATATTTTCAGCAATATAATCCTGTTTAGTTGCAAATATCTGCCCCCCATAGCATGCAGGGAACTCCATATCCAGCTCACCGCTTTCATTTGTCTCACCCATCACGCAACTATCCTCTCCACATGAATAGATAACAGTTGCCTCCTCTAAAGGATCACCACGCATGTCGGTTACATTTACATGGATTGGCCCTGCAAACTTCTTATCAGGGTCACAAAACATCGAAGTCTCAGAAGTCACATTAAGTGTCATGGACTCATTATCAGGAACCGAATTATCCCTTACATTGACCTCTGTAAAATACTGGAAAGTATAACCTTCACCATTGAATGCATCAGGCAACTTAAGCCTTGTGAGCACAGGATAACTCACATCATAAAGGAATTGATAATCCTGCAATCCGAATGAAAAGAGACCAAAAAAACTGAAACTGTCAGGTTGGCATACCTCCCCACCACAATTCAGATCAAAATACAGATCCCAGAATTGAGGCAGATAATCAAAAGTTACTTCAAGATCCGACACCCCTGGCTGATCTAGTGAAGGAAGAGTCATTGCCTGATTATAGAAATATTCCTCGAACCTATCAGGGGAATAACGAAATTCATAATTCCTGCTTTCCATATACTGCAAACCCTGTATATTTGACGTGAGTATATCTTTTACCTTGTCCTTTATCTTTGATTTCAGCCAGAACAAAGTAGAACCAGGGTCTATCGTAAAATCATACATTGGCGGTATCGCATCAGGATCAGTCCTGCTGTACACACTCAAAAGATTTATGGTATACCTTTCAAGCACATTTTCACTCACGATTTGGTAAAGTAGATATTCTGCATTCTCATAGATTACCTTAAAATTGACCGGTAACAGGACAGAAAATTCCCTGATATTTGTCACAGAATCAGTGCCCTCTTTATGCACCTCCAGAGGCCAACTGACATCTAACAGGACTTCCTCCTGCAAAACATCTGTCCTTACTTCAGGCAATGCTTTTTCGATTACTTCATAACCCATCGATTCAAAAGAAGTAAAATCAACACAAGCCGGAAGATTATTCTCTACATATCTGTCAAGCTGCGCCTCAATAGAAATATCATATTCAGTTCCTGTATCCCTCTCAAGAGGCGGGATCCCGATCTCAAACTGACATCCCCCCTCACAATCATTACCTTCAAGATAATACCAGTATGGGACAATAAGATCAGAATTTTCAGAGAACCTGACACCATTCCCTTCATAAGAAAAAGGATGCTCGTTGATCCCATAATCCTGCGGATAGATATACCCTCCCTGCGCCCCAAGCTTTTCCAGGCCTTTCCGACCAAGCTTGCTTGCACAGTTATCAACAATAGAGATCAGAGGCTGCATATCAACAGTATATTCCGTCTCTGAAGAAGTAGGCTCTGTTGCCTGCTTATTATTAAGATACATTATCACCAATGCAGACAGGAGAATTACAATTCCCACCACTATGAATATGGTAATCTGCCCCTGTCTTTTCATAAAAAGTAATTTAAGAAAATAGCTATTTAAAGCTTTCGGATTATTCTTCTGCAGTTGGTGCTTCTGGAGCAGCAAACAAGTCCTCTTTTCCTGCCTTTAGAACCTTCAGGTTTATCTGTGCAGTCTCAGCATATATTGTACTTCCACTGACAGTTTTCCTTTGTCTTTGTCCGTGCCGTTTCTTTCGCACACCAATTCCTTTTACTGCAAGAATACGCTTCCGCCCAGCTCCAGGTAAATCCTTTCGCATTGGAAAGCCAGCCCTGTCTGAACCGCCTGTAATAAGAAACTCATATCCTGACAAACCAAAACTATCTCCAGTGATAGTCTCTCCGATCTTCTTATTCAGGAATACCTCTGCCTGATCATCTTTTACTTCCCGCTGGACGCATTTTCCGTCCTTTGCTATTACTACCTTAAATTCCATTCTTTTACCTCCCGAGCACCTTTCTCCTGGAAAGACTCAGTCATATTACCTGGAATCCCTTCGCCTTTTAAAAGTCTTTCCCTGAGTATATTTAAGATACTTAAACTTATTTCATAAGACTAGATATGCAGGATCTCTGAAGGCTCTTCTGGACAAGTCACAGAAACAGACAATGAAAGATCCTTTCGCTCCCTGGTTAAGGATTCAAAAGTCCACATTGCAAGATCAGGTGTATTATTCTCCTTGCTAAGATGTGACAGGAAAACATGATTCAACCGCGGCGTTGCATGCTCCAGCACCAAAAGGCTTGCATCATAATTTGAAAGATGCCCCTCAGGCCCGCTTATCCTCTTTTTCAGATGAAAAGGATACTTTCCCCGCTCAAGCATACCAAGATCATGATTCGCTTCCAGCACCAAAGCATCGCTCTTATGCAAAGCATCCTGCACAGCAGGACACGCATATCCTATATCTGTAATGAAACCTACAGTTTTTTTTTCATGTGATACAAGATAACTTATGGGATCTGCTGCATCATGCGACTTTGCAAAGCCCCTTACAAGTGACCCTCTGACCACAGTCTTACCCTCAAAAAAATGTACTTTCTCCTCGGGCAACAAGAAAGGAAGCAATGAGAAAGTTCCTTTTGTAAGGTATATATCGATATCATAGCGGTTTGCAAGGACCCTTAACCCCTTCACATGATCAATATGCTCATGCGTGATAAAAACACTATGCACCTCAGAGATATCCTTTCCGATCGCATTCAGGCGCAAGCATATCTGTTTGCAGCTTATTCCAGCATCAATAAGTATCCCACCCTTTCCAGAGTCAACATAAAAGCAGTTTCCCGAAGAACCACTCGCAAGCACGCATACATCCATGCCTCTATTCGCAAACAAAATACTTATTAAAGATTTCTATATTCAAAAGCAACAGGTGATTGAGATGAAAGAAGATAAAATTAAAGAAGACATGTTCACACAACTTATTCTGGGATTGCAAAGCTCTGCATTCATGCTCATGGGAAAGGTAGCAAACCCCGCAACAGGACAGACCTATAAGAATCTTGAAGAAGCAAAAAGAACAATTGATATCCTCCTTATGCTGCAGGAAAAGACAAGAGGAAACCTGACAGAAACAGAAGAAAAGAACCTATCATCCATCATATCCCAACTTCAGCTCAACTACAGCCAGGAGAATATCACTGACGATCAAGATTGATCTTTGACATTGCATCCTTGATATTCTTTTCTATATCAGCAATCTCTGAATCTATCTCTGAGAGCTTCTCATGCAGTTCTTCTGAGAATGAATCTACAATCGCCTTCTCCTGGAGGAATACATCATCAAGACCTTGTCTCTGAGCAACCTTTTCAGGCGTCTCCTCTAACAGATCATCTTGTTGATCAATACCCTGTGATTTTTGTCCGGAATCTTGTTTGGCCTGATATTCATCCTGCTGCTGGCCTTGTCCAGACGTATCCTGTTCTTCTACAATATCCTGCTCTGGACTAGCAACATCCTGATAGGACTCCTCTACTTGGTACACCTGGTTTGAGGGGTCAATGGAAACATTCTCAACTGAGTCTACTTCTTCCGAAACCTGATAAGAACCATCTGATGTATCAATTGAATCATTCATTGAGTTCTTGGAATCAACCGTATCTTCAGGTTTATCCTGAGACTTCTGTATTTCAGGTATATCCTCACCAGAGAAATCAAACCCTGATTCTTTGCTTTCCACTTCAGTTTCAGGAATATTTGTCTGGCTTTCCAGAGAATTTATCTCATCAAAAGCCTTACCTGAGG
>CAYYOI010000006.1:45055-51452 GCA_964473285.1 uncultured Methanosarcinales archaeon
ATCATCATTAAACATCCCTTCAAGAGGATCATCCTTGAAAAGATCTTCATGCTCATCCAGATCAGAAGCCTCAACCTGTCCGTTTTCCTGCTCGGATGATTGTTCTGACGGTATTTCAAAGGATTGTTCAGGTTGAACAGACTCTTTCTCATCTAAAGGATTCAAAACTTCCTCTGCAGGTTGATTTGTATCACTTGAAGTTGCAGTGGACTGCACAGCATTTCCTTCTGACTGGACACCCCTTGTTTCAGAAGGCTGGGATGCACCAGATTCAGCGGACTGGATGTCAGGCCTAGGAGGTTCAGAAGGCTGGGATGCATCAACTGAAGGAACAGATTGAGGTGTTGTTTGAGATGTCTGAACCGCTGGTTTAGATTCAACCTCAGGAGATTGTGACACAGCAGCTTGCCTACCTACATCAGCTTCACCTTTCTGCTCAGTTTCTTTCGTCTTCGCTGCATCAAGATTATCCATCGAAGGCATTTCAGGCATTGAAGGAGCCTCCGGCAGATCAAGATTCTTATCATCTTTCTTGAACATGCTCTTTAGCTTTCCAAGTACCCCTTTTGAATCCACCTTATCATCTTCATTAAGAACATTATCTGCCATCATCATACCTCTTTTAGCAATATTTTAAAGATTGTACTATTTAAATTTTTGCGTTCTTCGCATCTTTGATACCATTCTCTCTAGAGTATCAATACGCTTCATCAGGTTCAGCTTTTCGTTATCCCTCTGCTCAAGAGTCTTGGCATACTTTTCAAGTGCAAAATCTTTAGCTTTTATATTTGAAGCGATCTTATTGAACTTCTCAAGCTCAGATGAAGTCTGGCCCAGCCTAGATATCAATGCAGAAACCTCTGTTCTCAGCTGCTTGAATTCCTGGCTCCTTACATCCTCAAAATTCTTCATACCTGAACGCAGCTGCACATCAAACTCATCAAGGATTGTCTTCTGCAGATGACCGCGAAGCTTCTTGAATTCATACCGCTCTTGCAAGAGCCCATCACATATCTCCTTGTGTTTCTCAGCACCATAATTAAGAGAAGAAATAGCTTCATTCTGTTCCTTCAATAAAGAGCTTAGACCAGTTATCTCTTCCCTTAGCCCTGCAACATCCTCCTTCAAGGTTGTAACAGCATCTGATGTGCTTCTTAATCGCTTCTTCAGCATATCAACCTCTTCTGTTACACGGGAGATATCCTTTATCTTCTGGATCATGCGAAAAAAGAAGAACCAAGCCTTTAAAAAATTAACAGATAACAACCAGTATCCTAAAACCTATACCTACATGTATTTAGAGATATCAATCTGTGATAAATTTTATAAACTACAAATATCAAGTATTTTTTATATGAATCTCCTGGCCAAGAAGAATGACCTTGACAACCACTTTAGCCAGCTTATAAGGAAATATGAAGTCATCGCCCCCATCAAAAAGGAAGATATCATCGCTTTCAATCCCATATCTTCATTTGAAGATATCTACCTTGATGAGCAAAGCACATATTCTTTCAAGAAATACATCCTTCCAAATAAGGAGAAACTCTTCAGCTTTAAGAACAAAAAGCCAGTAAAAGAAGAGCCTGACATCCCTGAACGCATCCTGTGCATGTGCTCTTGTGATGCCAATGCATTATTGAATATAGACCGCATATATCTGGATGAGAACCCGGATGAGATGTACAGGAGAAGAAGGGAAAACACCTACATTTTTGTTTTCAAGTGCAAGAAACCAGGAGAGAACTGCTTCTGCAGCTCAGTAAGCACCCTTGACCCCCTGGCATATGACGTCCTTTTCATAGACATCGGCAACCAGTACATTCTGATTCCAGGAACAAAAAAAGGAATGGAGCTTGTCAAGAACAAGCGCTTCGCCCCTATAATCCGTGACGGGCGCATCGTATTCGAATGTGAACGAAAAGCAGAAAACCTTGACAGGCTCGAGACCCATATGGATGATCCTGAATGGAAAAAAGCAGCTGATACCTGTATAAACTGCAATGCCTGTATCACTGTGTGCCCTACCTGCATGTGTTTTGACATCCGCGATGAATTGAATGTGGACGAGAAAAGCGGTGATCGCGTAAGGTACTGGGATTATTGTCACATGAAAGATTTCACTAAGGTTGCGGGCGGATTCGTTTTCAGGGAGAACAAGATAAACCGTTTTCGCCACCGAATACTCCACAAACTAAGGTATTTCAAGGAACGCCAAGGCAGGCATCTTTGCGTTGGTTGTGGCAGGTGCATCAATATCTGCCCCGCAGGGATTGATATTCTAAAAATAATAGATAATCTGGGAAAAAATGACAAATAAGCCACTGATGGTGCCAATCGAGAAGATAATAAAGGAGACAGATGATACCCGTACTTTCAGGGTCAAGTACAAGTCAGACCACATGCCCGGACAGTTTGTTGAAGTCTCGGTACTCGGGATTGGCGAATGTCCTATCTCAATCAGCTCCTACGACCATTCCTATATGGACCTTTGCATAAGAAAAGTAGGGACTGTCACAAGTAGGATATTTGAACTCAAGGAAAAGGAGAAGGTCGGTATCCGTGGTCCTTATGGAAATGGCTATCCAATGGCTGACTTTGAATATAAGCCTCTTATCATAATAGGCGGAGGCACTGGGGTTGCTCCTCTGAGAGGAGTAATACATTATGTTGAAAAGCACAAGGACAGGTTCCTTAATACACAAATGTTCTTTGGTTTCAGGACAAAAGAGGATATGCTCTTCAAAAGGGAGCTAAGCAGGCTTGATGCCAAGATAACCGTAGATAAGAGAACCAAGACCTGGAAAGGTAATGTTGGAGTCATAACAGACCTACTTGCAAAGTCAAAGCTTGACACACAATCAAATGTGGTTATCTGCGGCCCTCCGGTAATGATAAGATTCGTGATAAAATACCTCCTGGAGAAAGGATTCACAAAAGAACAGATATGGCTTTCCCTTGAAAGGAAGATGAAATGCGGGGTAGGCAAATGCGGATACTGCCAGATAGGCCCCTACTATGTCTGTAAGGACGGGCCGGTATTCAATTACAAGACAATTGAGGGGATACAGGAATGAGCAAAAAAAAGATTGGCGTCTATTCATTCACCTCCTGCTCAGGATGCCAGATCGCAATACTCAACCTTGAAGATGCACTGATAGACATACTTTCAAAATTTGATATCCGGTATTTCCACCTGATACAGGCAAAAAATAAGGAAGAGCCTGTCGATATAGCCTTTATCGAAGGTGCAATAACAACAAAGAAGCAGGTAGAGAAACTCAATAAGCTAAGGGAGATGTCAGGCGTAATGGTTGCAATGGGCTCATGCGCATGCACCGGCGGGATTCCCGCAATGAAAAACGACATGAGCAGGGAAAAACTTCGCCTTGAAGTTTATGGAAAGAAACGCCATCACCTTTCTCAGCAGGCTCAACCCATAGATAAATACGTCCAAGTGGATCATTACCTGAGAGGCTGCCCAATGGTCAAGGAGGAGTTCACTGAATTCGTGTTAAGCCTTCTCAATGAGAAGAAGCCATATCAAAGACCATATCCCGTCTGCACAGAATGCAGGCTAAAAGAGAATTCATGCCTCCTTGAACAGGGAAGATTATGTCTTGGCCCACTTGCTTATATGGGCTGCAATGCCCCTTGCCCTTCCAAGGGCCAGCCATGTGTTGCATGCAGAGGGATTCATGATGATACACGCCTGGAAGCGTTCATCCAGCTGATGGAAAAGAAAAATATCTCAAAAAAAGAGATCCAGCAGGTATTCAAAAAATACATTGAGGAAAAGATGAAATGAAAGAGCTCAAGATTGACCATATCACAAAAGTCGAAGGCCACGGAAAGCTCTATGTGAACATAGACAAGGGAGAAGTCGAATGTGTCCAGATGGAGATATTCGAAGGAGCAAGATACTTCGAATCCCTTGTCAAGGGAAGGCATTACAGTGAAGTCCCTGACATAACCTCTCGGATATGCGGAATCTGCAGCCAGAGCCATCTCTTGTGCGCATTGTATGCTATAGAAGATGCCATGAAACTACGAATCAGCCCTCAAAGCCAGCAGTTGAGAGAGTTGATGATGCTTGCATCTCTCATACAAAGCCATGTCCTACATCTTTATTTCCTTGCACTGCCAGAATACCTGGGTTATGATAATGCCCTCCAGATGGCAACAAAACACAAGAAAGCAGTAGAGCGCGCACTGCGCCTCAAAAGATTCGCAAATCAGGTTGTGATAACCATTGGAGGAAGAGAGATACACAGCATAACCCCTACAATCGGAGGGTTCAGTAAGCTTCCATCACAGGAAGACTTGAAAGAACTGCTTGCAGGATTCAAGGAACACAAGACCGACTTCGAGGAAACAGCAAAACTTTTTGCCAAGCTCAAGTATCCAAAATTCGAAAGAAAGACTCAATATCTCGCGCTAAGGGACACCAAACTGAACTATCTCAAAGGCAAGCTGGTTTCAGACGGGTTCTCCACAACAGTGAAGAATTATCACAAGCACATCAAAGAACAGGTTGTCAACTACTCAAATACCAAATGCGTCACTTTGAAAGAAAAAGATTTCATGGTAGGCGCGCTTGCAAGAATCAACCTGAACAAGACCCTGCTTTCACGCAATGCAAAGCGCATGATCAACCAATCCAAGATAAAGTTTCCAAGCAATAATCCTTTCCATAATAACGCTGCCCAGGGATTCGAGCTCATAGACTTCTATGACAGGTCAGTTTCCCTCCTCAACCAGCTCAAACTAAAGGATGAAAAACCTAAAGAAAAATTCAAGGCAGGCACAGGATTCGCTGCAATCGAAGCGCCCAGGGGCCTGCTTTTCCATGAATACGAGATTGATAACAAAGGCCTTATCAAGAATGCAAACATAATAGCTCCCACTACCCAGAATCTTAAAAGCATAGAACAGGACATAAAAGAGTTGCTTCCACAGGTGATGAAAAAGACAAAATCAGAAAAGAAGATCCTTGATGAAGCAGAAAAGCTTGTCCGGGCCTATGACCCTTGCATCAGCTGCTCAACCCATTTTCTTGAACTTATCAGTTAAGGATATTCTTGTCTTTTTTCACTATCCTGCTAAACATTATCGGAAAAACCAGGGTAGTAAGTATTGCCATGACAACCACCGCAGAATATATCTCAGGTGTTATCAGGTTATTCTGCCGTGCAAGTTCAAGTATCACAAGCTCCATTGCACCCCTTGAATTCATTGCCCATCCTATAAGATAAGTTTGCTTCAATGTAAGGTTCGTGATAGGCGTGACAATAATAGAACCTAAAATCTTGCTTGCAAACCCCACAATAACTATCAAAAAGACAACCAAAGGATTGGCGAATATGCTCGCCACATCAAAATTAAGTCCGATATTGATAAAAAAGAATGGCACTATAAGACTGAAACTAAGTGTCTTGAGTTCCTCGATATCCCTCCGTTCATCTTCCTTATCCTTGTTTGACACCTGTATTATCAACCCTCCGATAAAAGCACCTATTATAGGACTCAGACCGAATAAAGATGATAATGAAGCGATAATAAGTGTTATTACTATGATTGTTGATACGGTTGTTATCCTTGAATCCTCTTTCTGGATGAATTTTATCAGACCAGGAACCACCTTCCAGATAAGTATTATGCAGACAACAAACATGAACACCAGTATTGTAAACTCAATCATGCTCCTGGAATTACTCACGAAAACAAGCAATGCAGAAAGAAAAGTTATCTCAAACACATCATCCAATATTCCGGATCCAAGCACGAGCGCACCAACCCTGGTATTAAGGGCTTTCATCTCGATAAGCATGGCAAGTGATGTCCCTTCAGCTGTTAATGAAAGGCAAGCTCCAACAACCGCTGCAACGATGTTGCTTTGATCTACAAGTGTTGTTATTATCCCAAAACTATAAAGCAGTTTAGTGACAGAAAACCCTAGTACAAAAGGGATAAGTGCTGAAAAAAAAGCAATGAGGATCGCATCCTTGCTTGTCTTCTGAAGTTTTCTTATATTGATCTCAAGCCCGGCAAGCAATAGCAAGAACACGATTGCAAGCTCAGAAAGAAAAGATATCTGCTCTGTAAAAGGTTCAATGAAATTCTTGAAAGGCTGAAAACCAAGAAAAATCCCGGTTATCATAGGGCCTAATATCCTTGGGTAACCCAGACGGTAGCAAAGCTCAGAGAAGAACAAAGACAATGTAAGGCAGAGGCTGACTATCACTATAAGACTATCCATAAAATCCTCCTTTTCAAAGAATTACAGAGTAATTGATTTATAAATTTAGCGACTTTTAGTTTTTCAAAAAGATGGCCTCCTCATTCAGTATCTCCGATGAGTTTTAACTACTCCTGAATTAATAGAAAAAACCAACAG
>CAYYOI010000007.1:0-25159 GCA_964473285.1 uncultured Methanosarcinales archaeon
ACCCAATTTTGACAGTTAAATAGAAAAATGTTCTTAGCTTGGTAAGTTCTGCAATGACACAAACCAAGCTAAGAACTGATATGATAAAGACCAACGACAATATAAGCTTTCCGATTGGCACAGCATTAGCTGTGAAGAAATATGCCTCAAAACTGGATTTTGAGGGTCTCTTCTCAAAATTCAAGCAAAAAGGAGTCTCTCTTAAAGGGCTTGTTGAAGCACTAATTTCTTACAAGCTCAGTGAAAATCTGAGCCTTACTCGTGGTAGTGGCTGGATCAACAGATTTGAAGTTTTGCGGGAATTTGGCTTGCAATCCTTTGAGCAAAAGACGCTTTATCGTGCTGTTGAGACTGTTGGAGAGAATCATCAAGAGATAATTCTGGACTTGCAAGACATATTGTTTAAACAGTATGATTTTGAGCATACTGATGTGAACATGGACTGGAGCAGTCTCATTCTGTGGGGAGACAAAGCCAATCTTGCTAAATATGGTTACAGCAGAGACCATCGACCTGATAAGAAACAAGTCACATTTGGTATCACTGAACTTAGAAAACCAATCAATATTCCGATAGGTTTAACCATTGCCAAAGGCAATGTTAATGACCAGACTCATTTCCAGAATACATTTAAGCAAGTCAAAGATAAAGTAGATAGGGATTCAACTTTTATCTTCGATAAGGGAGCTAATAGCAAAGACAATCTAAACAGCATTATCGCTGCAAAGATGCAGTTTCTTACTGCGAAGAAACTTAACACAAGCGATGATAACCTGATTAAAAAGTTCTGGACAATGAAACCAAGACTTATCGATGCAGAAGAAGGGATGTATGGTTTCAAGCAAAAGTTCCCCAGTAGATTCAATTATTTTTTCTTCTCAAAAAAATTAAAGCAAGAGCAGATTGCTTCTGCTCTGCGAAAAGCAGAGCGCCAACTCAAGGAAGCTAAGGAGATTGAGAAAGCTAGTCGTAGAGGTAAAGCTTTGCCAAAGCGTTATCGAGTAAATAATGTGCTTGTAAACGCGACAATAGAGTATCAAACAAAATTGCGAAGTCTCTCGGAACAAGAAGCCTTTAACATTGTGAAAAAAGCATCAATCACTGGCCGTGAAGGATTTTTTTGTCTCACATCAAGTGAGAATTTGACACTTGAAAATGCCCTTTTTCTCTACAGAGAAAAAGACAGTGTCGAGAAAATCATGCACTCACTCAAAAATGAGATAAATATCAAACCAGTCCGTGTATGGTCTGACAACAGCATTTATGGAGCGTTACTCATCGGATATCTTGTCCATTTGATCATATCGTTAATACGATATGAAGAGCCACAATTGAAGAATGATTCAACAAAATTCATAAAAATTAGCTTATCGAATTTGACAGTTACGGTAGAAAAACTAAAGAATAGTAGAAAAAGAAAAATTTATTCCAATTTTGACCCGATAAATCAACTAATATGTCTCAAAAATAGGGCAAAAACATAATTTTTGAGCAAAGAAAAGGCCAAAAATCATAAACTGTCAAATAGAAATCCTGCACAAAATAGTTAGAAAAGTGTCAAACTTGGGTTAGTAGCCCCATCCCTGGTGCGCCATGATATAAGTAAGAGGCTGCGATAACGTTTACATTGGTCAATAAATTAACTTTTTTCTAGAAAATCAGTTAAGTTTTTAAAAAAAAAGGTTTTAACTGAAACATACGTCTCTACAATATGGTGTTTTTGCAGAGGTTATTTAAAAATGACTCTTAGAGATTTCAATCAAAAGATATTACAACTGCCAGAAAAACAGCGGGAAAAGGCCTTTGAAATAGAGGGGATAGTAAAAGCTATTGATGCATACTGGACATGGTACACGCTGATTATTTCACTGGCAATCCTCTTTCTTTTCTATGTCTTTCTTTTTATCCTCAAAGCTATTGACAAAAAAGAAGTTATTACTTTTGGTCTTCCTCCAGGTTTAATGGCTTTTTTATGGATAGTAGGATTGTATTTAATTGTAAGGCCGATCAGTAAATTGATGTTTCTACAGAAATGCAATCTCTTACTCGAACAATTAAATAATGTGATTTATACTGAACATGGAAGCCAAGCGTACAAAAAAATGGCAGAGTGGAATTCCAAAATTCCAAGCATTATTAACCGTGTAAGTAAGAGGCGTATCCATCATTGGTTCTTTTAAGGATAGATAACGGATAACAGGAGACTGGCTCAGACACATATTATAGAATTAGCCAATTTTGCAGAATAAGTCGCTACAGTCGCCTCCTTCAGTTGCTCTGTGAGTGAATGGGACACATCCGATGTTTATGTGGAGGGCCTTGTTGTTCCTGTCCTTTAGCCTTTCCTTGCCTAGAAGGGTTGAGCTCTGGATGAAGTTGAACATTTCTGAGTGGCTCAGATAATTGAAGGTCGCCTCGCTTGGCCGTACCTTCTCATTTATGGCGTACACTATATATTCATTGGCAAAGACAAAGTTGGTCTTGCTCAATCTGGGGGCAGGGTTGGACTTGCTCCAGACTATGAGATTCCTAAAGAACCAGTCCGTGTATGGTCTGATTATAGCATTTATGGCGCTTTGATTATAGGATTCTTAGCTCAGTTAATCATATCATTAATCCGATATGATGAGCCAGAGCTTAAGAATTTTTCAACAAAATTCATTAAAATCAGCTTATCTAATTTGACAGTTACGGTAGAAAAGATAAAAAAAACATAGAAAAAGATGGATTTACTCAAATTTTGACCCTATTAACAAACTAATTTGCTTCAAAATCAAGCAATAACTTGATTTTTTGCTAAAAAAATAGGCAAGAAAAGTGAACTGTCAAATAGAAATACAGCACAAATTAGTTAGCAAACTGTCAAACTTGGATTCCAATCAATTTGTTCTTTCATCAGCAATAAGCGGTCGCCAATACTTTTACCTTTGGTATAGTTCTCACGTAAAAGATGTAGGTGGAAATCCATTTGTACATCAAAGAAATTGATTTAAACTCACTAATATTTCTTATGAGATTGGAGGTTTTTCAAACCTCTCAATATGCGATTTTAGTGTAAATTATGTGCTTGTTTCATTGAGATGATTCATTCATCCGATTACTGATTTCATCATATAGGGCAAATATGGCATAGAAATCTTCCCCCTTCAATTGATTTACTAATTGTGTGTCATTTAGCATTTTTTTCAAAGTGGAAAAATTCTTTCTTGCATTTTCTTCATTTCCTTGATTGAGATCGTAGTTTATCTCTTCAATTAAAAAGAATATATCCTTATGCTTAAATTCCATATCTTTATTTTCTACTGGTCCGGTAAAGATTTTGCGGTCTCGCATGGGTGAGTTAAAAAAAGTCTTTTTTCCAGTATAGGCTTCAGATTTTATCTTTTCTAATAAGCTCAGAATATGACTTTTCTTTGTTTGGATTTTGTACTGGTTAATTTTTTCCAAAATTGTAGATTTGGGAATCTTTTTTACCTGACAGCTTAGGGATAATGCATCAAAAAACAGTTTTTCTGATTTTGATCTCTTTACTATTTTAGGTTTGGGAACCAGTCTAAGAATCCTTCTGAGGATATAAAGGAAATAATAATAATTATCATACATCCTGCTGTAAAGGCTTTTTGCTGATAGCGTCGAATACAGAATTAATTTATTATATCCTCTTTCTATGAAATAAAAAAGATCCGGGATCAAATTTTTCTTAAATATGACATAGAATAACCCCCCAATCAAAGTAAATATAAAAAGAAAGAAAAAGGGGACAATGTCTATAATTGTATTGACTGTTTTTTTGATCTTTTGGAATATTTTTTTGCTTTCTATCGAAATCAGATTATAGATTTTTTGATTCTGTTCTGTAAAATTCTGGCTAACATTATGAGATCCATTTATTGGATTTTGACCTGTAGGAATTTGGCTTACTGAGTCCTTAAGAAAGATTACCGGTCTTTTGAACTCAGATATTCTTCCGGAATAGTTTATGATAATCCTTGAATTATTGGTGCCATTGAAGAGTATTCCTTCCTGGAACTTTCTGTATGAAAGGTTTGTTTCAATCTGTATTTCTTCTGTAGGAAAACCGTAGTCATATATAAAAATAGTAAGACTCCTGTTGCATTGATAATTCAATCTTAAATTAGAGTTATTTCTATAGATAGTCCTACTTCCAGTAAAACAGTTAATCATCTCCATAGTAGTATAATAAATGTCTTGATTGCTGAGGTTTGCAAAATCAAATATTGCAAGATCAACCCTTTCTTCTATTATCTTACTGATGTTGTATTCATCAAAGGTATAATTAATAATTGTAACTGAGAAATTGTCTTGTATAGGGTTGATTGGAGGCACTTTGCCTTCGCCTGAATTACCTGCTTTTGGATCCTGTACATTTGCTTGATCTCTAATCAATTCATTGATATAATAGTTTGCTCCATCTTGTGAATCAATATTGATCATCATGAATTCCTTGCCTTGTTTTGTTATTACGTCAAAATAACCTGTAATAATTTCATGTTGGGAGGAATTAAACTCTTCAAAAATAACACTTGAACCATCAATAATTCCACTACTATTGTACAGATAAGAACTATTTAGTACCCCCTGAATTTCTCCAATTGTTGTATTATAAGAGATTTGAGAAGCAATATTCATTTGATCCGAGAAAACAGGTAAGATACAGGATTTGTTATCTTGTGTTCCATTAATTCTACGTATTTTCGTTTGGTTTGAAACAAGACCGCTGATATTCAAGTCCACTGTTTGATTCAAAGAAGTTTGAGCCATATTCAGGTAAAGGGTGTTTGTATTAGCATTGCATTCAATCTCTGAGTCCATTTGTGAAAGGTTGAATGTACATAAAGTACCATTATCATCCGAAATCATACCCAGTTCTGTGTCGTTTATTTGATCAGTATAATCAAAATCAAAATATAAATAAACTGTGCTAACATTCTGGGAAAAGTTTATAGTGTAGTCTTTTTGCTCCAATAGAATGGTCTCAATATTAGGACTTCCATTTATGAGACCTGGTTGGAGATAAGGCTCAAGAGTTTCTTTGAAATTATACCAACAAGACATATTAACTGATTCATTGATATCATAAAAAAGGGTGAGATTAATGTGTTGACCTTGTATGGAAGAAAGATTAAATGTCATATTCCAATAGGTAGCATGTATTGTATTATTCTCATAACTTTCCCATGGCCCATTTATATAATAGTCTTTAGGTGTTACATAATTAGGCTCATAAAACTCATATTTGGAAGATAGATTAGTTATGTTGATACCAGCAGTGGTAGAAAAATCAATAGTAACATTATAAAGGGATCCATTTACCTTGTTTCTTAAATCCAGCATAAAACGGTGTCCTTTTCCAGCCTTGGCTTTAGGGATATGATAATCTATATCATAAATATCTTTTGAAATAATCTCTATCTCCCCTAAAGAATAGTTTTTTGTAAGATAAGGGTTTTTAAAGGTAAATTTAATCTCATTCAATCCTGTCCTAATGGAATAAATCCGCCACCTACAGCTCCCTTCAGTCCCTAGTTTGCTAAGTTTTATGAAATCAGTAGATGAATTTGTGATATTCTCTGAAAAATTATATGTATATGACTGCACCACTAAATTGTCACCAATATCAAAATGAAGAGTTACATTCTCTAGGTCAAAATCTTCTGAATTGCTTATATTGAATAGCAGGTCGAATGGTCTTTTGACAGAATATGTACTAGGGAATTTGGAATCTTTGTTAATAAGATCATCATAGATATAAAATTGATAACTAATGTTTTGGTATGCATTATACTTGCTTTTCAACGAAATATTAATAACGTTATGCCCTCCCTCACCAGTCCACATTGTTGCATTGATTGTAAAGTTGTCTGATTGTTCCATCATCTGAGTATTAAGGGCATCCCTTAGAAAACAGCTTTCATTTACTTTATTCGCATCACCTGTTAGATTTATTATTTCAAAATAATTACTCCTTTGATTAGAGAAACAAATCGATAGATTTGATATGGGAAAATCATATGGATTGTCTATGAGGAAAGAATCATTGATTATTTGTTTTTTTTTAGCAAATCGTATATAAGGTGGTTTAATGAAAGGAGTGTCGCCAATGTTTGTTATATTTAGTGATTTAGAGGTTGACTCATAAGCTGACCCTACAGATGAAGTAGCCATAAGACTATGTTTTCCACCTGCACTTGCGTTTACCACCCAAATTGTACTAATTACCTCTCCTGATGGGATGGAAGAGTAAGTGAGGCCTTTCTTGTCTTTATTGATTGAAAATTTACTTATGTTAGAGGGACTGATATTGATAACTGAAAGGCCGGGGGAATCTATGAATATCAAAACATCTTTGAGATTAAATGTATCTGTATTTTTGAAGATTATGTTTACTTCAAAAAGGCTATCAAAATCTACTTCACTTGGAGTTTCTATTGAAAGATTCATAGAATAGTTTGTTTTAATATACGTACTTGTATGCAGACCAAGCGCCATATTTAAGAGCCCTTGTTTTTCAGGGGTTCGACACTGGAAATCAAGGTCATATTTTTTTAATGAACAATCATAATATTGAGCGCCTGTGCCATATTCCACTGTAGGATCAGGAAGCTTAAGATACTTGTTGAAAGCTAATGAGCGATATGTTTCATTAAGGTTGGTTCGGTAAGCGCTCCAATAAAGTAGCAGGTTGATTCCAAAATCTTTTACTGTGCAGGCTTCTTCAATGCATTTGTTCTTGCTTTTGTTCATGCCCTCAAATAAAAACTCCTTTGTCTCTTCTTGAAGTATTTCGTAGTTTTCCCATAATGAGAACAAAAGTAACTCTGTATGATTATATTTTTTGGCGTTAGCAGACAAATTGGATGAAATGTCCCTGAAAATCTCTTGTCCGGTGATTTGGTATGCTTTTGTGTAGGCAAGAATCATATAGGCTTGTGACTCACTATCCTTGCAAGTAAAATTATTATTCCATACATCACAGTTTTGATTTTTTCCCATCAAATACCGAAGCGCCATATCCAGGAAATCCATTTGTTTAGAGTGTTCATACAGTTTCAGATAACTGTATGCTATAGATCCTTGCCTTTTCCCTGCAAGAGGGTTGAATTCTGAGATGAATATAGTTCCAACATCATTACAATCATAATCATTAACACCATGATCGCATGTTGCATACCTCCCACTTGGATCAATTGTTACTGAAGCCAAATGGAATGCTTTTTCCATAAGTGATTGATTCATCAATAATTCTGAGCTTAAAGAAAATCCATTGATCATCCACCCTTGAAAATGTTCGTATTTACAATTATAATCACTAAGACGAAGATTTGTTCCTAGCGGATCACAAAAACTTCGCGGATCAGAGGTGGAAAGTTTACCATATTTTTCAGCTGAATCGCTGTCCATCTCATTAATGAAAAAATTGAAGGTACTTTCCTTTGGATATCTTCTGTTATTTGCTGTGAAATATACTTGCAAAATCCCATTAGAATTAAGAACACTAGAATTAATTGTAAAGCTAGACACTATGTCACTATCATTCATCCATTCATTTCCATCAAAAGAGTAATAGATTGTTCTATTTTCTACAAGCCCTTTCCATGAAAAATTTATGGTAAGGTTTTGCATAGGCCTTAGTGTCTGTCGGGTTTGAATATTAAACAACTTTTTCTCTTTATCGATATTTAAGTATCCCGCGAAATAAATCAATGACATGAGAGCTTGTGATTCCTCGTCGTTACAAATATATGACTCATTCATAGGGGTACATCTACTGTTTGAAGAGTCACTCATTAAAAGATGTGTGGCAGACTCCAAAAAGGAATGGTCCCTTGTGGTCAGGAAGGCTTCTAAATAAGCAGTTACATATTCCCACTTTAAAGGGACATTGCAAGCTTCACATTTCTCCAAACTTTCAGCTTGTCTTTTGATGATTGAGTTATTCAAAGCTATAAGTGAAAACCCTTTCAAAATCATAGGATGCGAATATTCTTCTTGTATAGCTATTTTGGAAAGATTCAATACGATTCTCTTGTAGGTATCGTTTCCGGTAATCAAGTAAGCCATCTGATACCCTTCAATCATATAGCCTTGGCTTTGGGCATCACCACAATCAAAGTCATTATTCCATACATCACATTCATCAGGATGACCCTGAGTATAGTTTAAAGCCAAACCTTTGAACTCCCCCGTCCTTTCGTATATTTGCCACAATGCACTAATCATTGTACCTTGTGTCTTTGCTCCTGAAGAATTCTTTTCTCTAACTCCTACTCCCTGTTGATTATATCCGCAATTAAAATCGTTTAATGCCGGATTGCAGGTACTAGCGTCTCCATAATCTGCCAAAAGGAAACTTTTGGAAAAATTAAGTAAAGTAATATTGCCTGTTAATTGGTATCCGTTTAAGAATCTCAATGCCTGTAGCCCTTGCAAGTAAGTCATACCTTTACATGAGAAATCATTTTTAAAAGGATTACAAAAATAGCTGCTCTCACTGGACTCTGTTATCAATTTGATTGTATGATTTTTCAATAAATCATTTTTTTCATTGAAATGAATTCTTCTTAAAGGGTTTTTCTTGTCTTTCATCACATAAAATTCATACATGCCATCAAGAATTCCTTTTTCTAGTATGAAAGGATTAGCTTCAATTCTCGTCCAATTGTCAATTGCAGTATGCCGATAAGCGACAAAATCACATTCTGGACAGTCAATTGTTAGGTTATCTGGGTTCTTATCATAAATGGCTGAGCCTATGGTAAAGGGAGCCAAAACAGTTAGCACAAGTGCTATTATGAAATACTTAGTTTGAACCATACTTTTCAATTATTGATTTAATTGTGTCTTTTTGGAATCCTGCCTGCTCTAACATCGATTTTACTTGCTTAGAACTCCTGTTGAGATTTTTACTTCTCAGAATGAATTTTTGAATCCATTCATCAGAATTTGATTCATTTTTAGGTGATATATCCAGTATTTCCTTGCTCCTGCTTTGCATTATTTTTGACAATATGCCTGTTTGCTTTTGCTGAGGTCTTGCATTACCAGAAAATTCTTTCAAATATGCCTCATATATTTCCTTCTTTAGAATTTCAACGTTTTTGATAATTCTTTTGTTTTCAGCTGAATTTGTTTGAATCTTGTTTGCTAACTCATCCTTTTTTTTATCCAACTCATTTAGTGTTGAGTTCATTGTCTTGATTTGTTCTGCATGTTGATCAATATTTTGAAATTTTTCCCTGAAATCTTCCGCAAAAAGTTCAACACGAGAAGCTTTTTTGTCAATAAAGTCTCTTGTTTTATTGATCTCCCTTTCTATCTGTTGAATATTTTTTAAATAATCCGAAACATGCTTGAAGCTCTTTACCTCACCCATTTTTTCACTTAATTTATTCACTGTATCTTCCATGTTGGCAAGTGAAGAATTGGATTTTGCAGCTGCAGCTTCCAATGAATTAATCTTTAATTTGAGATTATTGATCTTCTTGTCTGTTTCTTCAGGGCTCAACATATTTACTTTTTGAAATAAGTTTTCTACTTTTGTTTCAACCTGATTAAAATATCTTTCTTTGGTCACAATCACAGATCTTAGTTCTCCTACCTGCGATAAGACTTCTGAAAGCCTATTTGCAAGAACTCCTCTATTTTGGTCTTCCAGTTCAATTTTACCGGTGTTTCTCTCCACTTTTGTAAGTAAGTTATCAAAATCCTTTTTGAGTTTATCAAACTCGTAGCTAAAAATATCATTCTGATTTGTCTTAGTTTCCACATTTTCTTCTTGAGGCGTTTTATTCTTCTTTTGGCCAAACAGATCTAATAACTTTTTTATAAAAGAAAATTTGTTTTCCTGGTTCTCAAGTTCTTTAAATTCACTAGATAAGATTTGGTCATCTTCTCTTGAGTATCCCTCATTTTTTTCTTCAGACTTTTTTGCCATTATAATCACCTCTTATTTATCAGGGATTTGCTTTTCAATATTCTGCAAATATATTTCAACCATCTTAAAATATCCTTCCTTGAGCTTGTTCTTGGTCAGTTTGAGTTCAAGTTTGGCATTCTCAAACTCGCTTCCTTTTGCTTCAGCCTTCTTGATTCTTTCTTCTAGTTCATAGATCTTCTTACTATATTCCCCATACATGTCAAGTGCTTCTTCTGAAATTTTGTGTGGATCATGGTATGGTGGTCGTAGGTGTATAAACCAAGGTTTGCCATTATTATAGGATGCATTTTGCACCATTGCTACCCCTATACCTTGTCGGGAAATCTTAGAAGAAAAACTCTCACCGTATTTGTGAGCAATCTTTTGGATGTCTTCCATACTTTTAGTATTTAACTGAAACTCTGTCATTATGTTTCCTGCAACTGCCTGCTTGAAATCCGCACTGACCTGACTTACCATGATAAGTCCGATGCCCCATTTGCGAAACTCCCGGCAGGCCTTTTCAAGAGCTATATATCCCCCCTTACCACCATATTTCTCCAGTAACCTATGGACTTCATCAAATACCACTACCATCTTGAGTTGTGTTGCTTCTTCCCATTGATGCTCAAACATTTTAGAGATGACGTGTTGAACTGCCTGATCATATTCGCCTGGCTTTAGACGATTGAGATTAAAAATAGTGATTTCACCGGGGTTCATGTATTTCTCAAATTCAATTTCAAACTTTGTTTTTTCTATATTATAAATGAGTCCTTTAAAAGAACGAGCATCCTCATCTTTCATGTTGAATTGCTTGTATGCCTGAAATATGTTCCTATCCTGCAGCTGCTTTACAAAACCAGTCCATTGACATGTGGGATCGAACACTATTACAGGTAATTTATTCAGTAATAATTCTTCAATTATTACGCTAGCAGAAACACTTTTTCCAGAGCCGGTGCTCCCTGCAAAAAGTGCATGCCTGGTTAAATCGTTGGGATCCAAAAATGCTCGTTTAGTTGTTTCAGGGATTTTTCCTACACAAATATTTCCATTTTTTTTGCCAGGAATCTTGTCAAATTCAGGAGGAATGTATCGCATTTTTGCAAGGCGCCATGCAGAATATTTTTTGTGAGCATATATCCCTCCAAAGGTAAGTGTGACAAGAGTAATGAATGCTACAAACAATGTGATTTTCTGGGGTGTCCAAAAGATATTTTTCACAAAGAAATTATTCTGATCGCTTAGATTTTTATTATTCATCGTTAATATTCCAGAGATATAATACTGACCTTCATTCGTAGAATTTAAAGGAAACCTGATTGATCTACGCTGAAACCCGGGCATAATTGTAATATTCTCAAAATACATGTTCTCAATTGAGTTGTTGGAAATCAAATTAATACTTAGAGAAGAATTTCTAGAAATGTCATTATTTGCAACAATCTCAGCAATCAGGTAAATCTCTTCATTTGAAATATATTCTTTTTTTGGAAGATCCAACCTGAACTCATACATTTGCAAATCTTTGAATACTTCTATGCTCAGTGGTACACTGATCCATTGCGTTCTCTTATCTGAATTTATCTTAATTGTAAGGTCGCCTTGTAGTTTGCCTAGAGAAAAATTTGAGGGTATCGAAACATTCACGAAGATTTTTTTGCTGTCATTGGCCTGTATTTGCGTTCTATTCATAAATTCCAAATAGGGAGATATTTTTTTATCGGACTCTAACGTGATATCTACAACTTTATTCTTGTTGTTAGACAATTCAATAAAAAAGGTTCTATTTTCTCCAGCATTCAATACAGGAGATATAAGATCTGTAGTATATTGTAGGATCTCTTTTGAACAATCATTTGGGCAGTTTATTGAATTTTCTGTTAACTCACATATTCCATTACCACAGACAATATTATATCGTAATGAATTGTTGGTCACATTTGTCCCACATACTGAAATGCAAGTCAATAGGAACATGATCAAAAAAAAACTATTTTTTCTCATTTGAACCATTTCCAGCGGTATCCCCTTTCTCAGCAGTGTCTTTGTTGTCTACAGGCTCATTGGAGCTTTCGTCTTTTGTGGTATCATCTTGCTTAATTTCAGCCGATTTCTTTAATTTATCATCAACCTCTTTTTTTATGCTTTTTATTCTATCTTTAATCTTCTTTTCTTCTTTTTCGGTCCGCTTTGTGAATTCCTTTCTGAGTTGACTATAATTTTTTATCTTTTCCAATTTTTCAATCAAATTAGGAAGATATATCTCAACCATCTTAAATTGTCCTGATTTAAGTTTATCTTTGGCCAGTTTTAATTCCAACCTGAGGTCTTTGACAGAATCTCCTTTTTCTTCTGCCAGATCCAGAATCCCTTCGTAATAGTCAATCTTTCTACTGTATTCATCGTATGTTTTTAGTTCCTCATTTGAGATCTTATGTGGGTCATGCAAGGGAGGTTTGAAATGAATAAACCATGGTTTCCCCTCATTATATTTCGGGTTTTGCAACATGCCTACACCAATACCTTGGCGGCTGATTTTGGAGCTGTATAGAGTACCATACTTTTGAGCAATCTTATTGATATCATCCATACTCTTTGTATTCAATTGTACTTCAGTCAGAATGTTCCCCGCTACTGCTTGCTTGAAATCAGTTGAAACCTGACTTGCCATAATAATCCCTATACCCCACTTCCTAAATTCACGACAAGCTTTCTCCAAACTAATGTATCCTCCACTTCCACCATATTTTTCAAGAAGCCTGTGGACCTCGTCAAAAACCAGTACCATTTTCAACTCAGGGGATTCCTGCCAGGGGATGGTAAACATTGAGTCTATAATCTGCATTACCGCGAGATCATATTGCCCGGGTTTTAGCTCATTAAGGTTAAAAACAGTAATCTCACCAGGATTCATGTATTTTTGAATATCCAAAGATAGATATGGGTCTTTGACATTGTAAATTAGTCCCTTGAAAGCCTGAGCGTCTTGTTCGGTAAGTCCAAACTTTTGATATTTTTCGAGAATATTCTTATCCTGGCATCTCTTTACAAATCCGGTCCATTGGCATGTTGGATCAAAAACTAGCACAGGAATGTTTGCCAAAAGAAATTGCTCAACCATTACGCTCGCAGTCACACTCTTACCTGAACCTGTACTTCCAGCAATCAATGCATGGGTCGTAAGGTCTGATGAATGATAAAATGCCTTTTTATTGGTTTCTGGGATTTTACCCAACACCAATGAATCATTACTCTTTTTTGGGAGTGAATCAAAGTCTGGGAGAACGTACCTCATCTTGGAAAGTTTCCATTTTTTATATTTTTTCGAGGAAATAAATACTAGAATTCCAATACCAAGAAAAATTGCAAACATACTCAAATTACGTAGTAATACCGGGGTCCATAAGGCTTTATATACCTCAAAATAAGCTTCATCACTTATTTTTTGTGAGCCAATATCTGTGGATACTCTAAAGATATACGAGTTTTCAGTATGGTTAATTGATCCATTAGTTATTACAGGCAGGTCTATTGTAAATTGTTGATTAATCGGAGTTATACTATCAGTTATGTTGATTATTATTTCATTGGATTCATAATCCAGCACTTGATACCTAAGAGTAATGTTTTCCTTAACATTGACATTAATATCCTGAATAGTTACCTTGAAATTGAACGAATCTGAAAAGCTATACCTCTCCTTCAAAAGCTCTAAGTTTAATCTTAGCGGGACGCTGGAATATTCTTCAATAACTAATGTGAAAGGATATCTTTTCACTTTCTCAAGATAAGTGATTTCGAAAGCATTCGTTTCAAGTATAGGATTTGTATCAGGTGGGATACTAAATGAGAGATTTAATCTTTGTTTTTCTTGCGAATCCAGACTTAAATTGTAAGTCGTTTGGTTCAAAAATTGAGTCAGGCGTTCCGGAAACCTTACGGATAGGTCCATTGATTCATTGATTCTGTTATCGATACTCATCATGTAGGATTTTATGGTCCCCGGCTTCAGATGCAGTTTGGAAAAATCATACTCGACATCGATTGGAATAACCATACAGTCGTTTGGACAGTTATCACTATTTTCCCCCAGTTCACAAATGCCATTCCCACATTGTGCTGATATTTGCAGATTAGGTAAGCAGTCTATGCTACAGGTGGATACATTTTCATCAGATTGACAAATACCATCACCGCAGAAAGGCACTGAAGAGGCCATACCGTTCTTGTCTACTTCACTTGGAGAGGTCGATTTGCTGGAACTTTGACTTTCTTCAGATTTTTTATCTATAATGGTTGAGTTATCTTCTGCTACTACGTAAGTACTTGTGTGAGTTGTATTGATCTTAACAGTATTTTTTCTTGTATCTCTAAATGTATCTTCCCTCTTTTTCCAATCCTTTTTACTGCAACGTGAGATATTATCGAACTGGCATTCATAAATAAAAAGGGTTTTTTCGTTAACATCATGACCATAGTACTCAAATATGTCAAGAATATTTGAATAATCAAATTCAATGAGGATATTTTCATATTCTTTGAGGCTGTTGTTGATTGAGATACCACCCAATAGGCTTGAATTTCCGAGATCCGAAATGGACACTGTGCTAGGTGGCTGGGTGCTATTGAATAAGTCGACCCGCGAAAAATGAATCATTCTTTCTACTGTTTCATTCTCGCTATTAAAGGTTGCTTTTTTGACAGTTACTCTGACGGTGCTATTAATTTTTTGTTCTGCCACGGCAAAAATTAGATGAGTATCCAAATCATAAGACATATTATAGAGGGATTTGTTTACTAGGTTGTTTTGAGCATCAAATGAAATCCTATTCAGAATCTCGTTTGTATCAGAACTTTTCAGAGTGATCTGTCCATTATCACTCTCCTTTCCTTTAAATATTGGTGAAATGAGATTTAGCTTATTCTTTTTGTAAATATAGGAGTAGGATATACCTAGATTTGAACTATTATCATGGGCTCTGATTCCAACAGGATAGTATCCTTTAGTATCAGGTATACTAACACATTTAGAATATGTTGTTCCATTTCTGTCAAGTGTATCAAATCGCGGATTAGAAAGATAAGATATTTTTGAATCCATGTGTCCTGTACCATTTTCAACGTATATCTGCAGATTCATTCTGGTCCTATTAGGATCACGGAAACCCTCCGCACTCAAATTATCCGGGTTTTCAGCAAATAGATTCTGGTTTAACAAGTCGCTTATCTGAATTTTCATAGAAGGATGCCCATATGAGAGATTAACTTCCCCCAATTTGATCTTACCAATTTTACTGTTGTTTACCTCTATTGGTATGTTGCAATACTGTATTCCATTATTCCAATCACCAGTACAGGAACTGAGGTATTCATTAAGACTGTTGATGGATCTCTGGTCTGCTTTCACTTTAACGGAGTAGTTGAGTTTTGGAACTGAGAACTCCAGCAAACGTATTTTTCCAAAGATATCCTTATATGAATCCTTACCTATGTCCAGTTGAATATTCTGAGGGAAAATTTTTCCAACCAGATTGTCTATACTCTCCAGAAACTGTAATTCTTTATACCCATACGGGCTAAAAATATTAAATCTATTAATCTTGTTCCCTTCTATCGAAAGCATCTCATCTGAGATCAGATAGGACTCAGAAACATCTATTTTTCCTGCTTTTTCGTATCTGGTCTTGTGTTCAAGATTTTCTTTATAGGTAAATTCATGAATATTTGTACTTTCTCTATCTTGGATAAAAAGGGATGAACCATTCCACCAGGGCAAATCTGGTTCCTGTAAGTAAGATTTTGAAAGATTGTATATCTCTTTGACAGGATGATTTGAACCATTGTACTTATCTAATACTACTACTTTTCCTTCACTTATGGCAAAAATACCTGAATTTGAAAGGGTGAAGTCTGAGACTGATTGATTTAAGACTGAATATGCAAAGGTTCCATTAAAATGATAAACATCCAGTTTCTCTTCAAGATAGTCCTTAACAATATAATCTCCTCCTAACATCTCTGGAGCGTAATATGCTTTTTGTGGGGCTGCGCCCGGCTCGAGATGTATAGTTGAAATTGTCCCATTCAGATGAATCTTATGAATCCGGTCTCTTACAATATCCGAAAGTAGTAGAGAATTGTCTACTTTTGTCATTGAGCTGGATCCACTCAAATCAATTCTACCTTTATCCCCAGCAATGAATCTGACGAAACCGGATTTGTTGATCTGGGAAATAAGTCCATTTTCCCCGTCATAAAGGAAAAAATCTTCATCTATCTTTGCCAATGAAACTAATCTACTATCTGAATTATCCATTCCAATCCCTTCAACATCCAAGGCTAAGCTCTTGATTACACTACCTGCTGGAACTCGAATCGTGGGATTGGGCGAATCTGGCAATAGAATGTTATCATAATCCCTAATAGTGTGAATATGAGATACTTCCCCAAAATCACCCAGGCTCGATGACGTATTTCCGATTTTTATTGTCAGATTTTTCAGGGGTGAACTGAAATTCATAAATAATGCCCCCTCCAAGACTAATGAGTCTCCTGACAAATCAAGGGAAAAATTGGTGTTGCCATCGAAAAAACCATTAGACCCTTCAAATCCGGAATAATCAAGGGATTCATTAGCAGCTCCAATAAATAAATCGGCATACATCACTTTGTCATTATCAGTGATATTTGACCAAATACAGTATTCATAAATATTTGGCCCAAAGATGTGGGGGGGCGTTATATCCTTGAAGAGGATGATATCTTCCTTTTTGGTTGTGATGTTTCCAACAAAGTAAATGTTTTGAGTTGGTTTCGATAAGCTTTGAAGATTTGCGCTGATATCAATGTCGTTTATTAATGGGTTGTTTTCAAGGCTTGGCAAGATACAGGTAATGATTACATCTTCGGTAATTTGTTTATCTTGAATCATGCAGGGGCTTCCTCCTACATCTATAGCAATTTCATAATCCTCCACTTCAAACTGATCGGAATCCATGTCAAGCAAAATCTCAATCTCATCTCCTGAATTGAAGCTATCTATTGGTTCAAGTGGAGAGGATATATTCATATCTAGATACGTTTTATTGAACAAAAACTCGATATCATGGTAATTAGATGAGCCCTCTTGTGATAATTCAATGGTGCATTTTCCTTCTTTAATCTGTGAACTGTTGTAAGAAACATTAATTTTTTGAGAGCCGATTATAGTAATTTTCCCAGTACCCTCCCCTACAGTCAAGCCATCACATTTGTTATCCACTTGCAAATCCAGGGATTTATTCAGGAAATTTCTTATTTCCAAAGGCTGTAGATAATCTTGGGAAGGTGAAAGCACAATGTACTCGAATTCATCATCAAGAATCTCGTAAACATGCGCTTCTTGTTCGCCTGAGCCTTCATCGGTACCAATTTTCATAATTTCGAAAAGGCCATAACTTGCATTTTGAGAAAGAATATATTGCTCATCTGGCTCAAAGGAAAAACGCATTCTATAAGTTCCTGTTTCAAGAGGAAGGAAAGGAATCTTAAATTCTCCCTCCGTGTTTGTCCTTACATCTTTACCAAGCATAAATTCATCAAAATATATCTCACTGTCATCTTCCCCGCCATTTATGCGAATCTTAAACCCTGTAAATCTTTGGCCATCAATAGATAAGTTGTCCAGATGAAACTGGTACCGATTCCATTGGTCATCTTCGTGATCCAAATCATTGCTATCGATGTTTCCATGGTTATCGCTGAAATTGATTTGTAGGTTCTGACTGCCATTCAAAAATATGGAAAACTCAAATGTCTCATATTCTTCCAGATTTACCGATGTTTCTGCATTCCATCCAAATAAACTAGTTGAAGTGCCTGGATATGTGACCTTAATACTAAAATTACCTTCGCTTGCAGTATCGTTCTTTTCCAAGGAAACTGTATCACCATTTGAAAGGGAAGAGTACCATCCTGAGTCATCCCTTAAGTCATTTAAAACTATCTCTTCCATGTTGCCAGAATACGTTAGACCCTCCGGATTAAATGGAGTACGATTCATTACTTTAAAGACCTTGTGGTATTTTGATTGTTTCAATGAAATGCTATTCACAACTACAATGTTTTCATCATCATCCGAGGGCGTGAATGTAAGAGTGAATGCTTCTGTACCTTCTAGCGTATGATTAAATACATATAAGCCGGTCTCACAGGGGATAGTTTTAATGAAATCCTTTGTCTTGTCCGTGATTTCAACTGTGAGGTTTGAATGATTTGAATGGATCTTGGTAAGGTTGATGATTACTTGATCAACCTTAGGGATCTTGTTTTCCAATTTTAATTCCATGGTATAAACATCTCTAAAGTTTACTTCTATTGTCCCATCAAGGCTTTCAGAACCTTCTCCAATTGACCTGACATCAATCTCTGAATGAACACCACTTCCCTTTTCTATCACATCTCCCTTTAATTTGAAAATATCTAGTTTATATGGTTTTACGTGCGTGATATCTACATCCATTTGTTCATTTATATTCGTTAGCGGGTATGATTCTAATACTCTTCCGTATAACATCAACTCTTTCCTTAAGTCATGGATTATCTGACCCTGGGGATCCGTCCAATTGGGTTTTGTATGGACAATAAGTAGAGTGTTTATATCTGCAAGGGCTGATTCCTGGTAGTAATCCTTTGTAGCATACGCCTCAATAGTTATATTGCCAGCTTTGTCTCCTTTCGAGAACTCCGGGTCATATGTCCTATAAAAGGTTCCATCTTCCGAGGTAATGTTGACCCATGCTTCACCATTTAAATAAAAATGAACGGAAGCATTATTGATGAGTTCTCCAGAGGAGGTTACATTACCTGTCAAAATGATTTGAGTGTCAGAATCAACAAAAGAATTATCTCTGAATATCCTAGTAGTATCAGTATTCAAGGTAAGGTTCAATTTGTCCCTTAATTCTATCTCTGTATGTCTGGAGGCAATAGAAGCATTATAGAATTGACGGTCATTTATGCGACAAGATAAATTGTACTTTCCAACAGGTAGGCTAGACAAGGTACTTTCATTAATTGTAAAATTAACGTATCCCTTACTATTTGTAAGTTCGGTAATATTAAGTGAATTCGCTTCGTTTGTTAGAGATATTCTAACAGGATACTTGCTAATTCCACTGTCATTTGCGAGATCTTTGACACGGCAACTTATATTCAAGTCATTGTTCTTAAAGGACTCAGTCCCTGGATCCTCCATGTATATTCCTGCAAATCCTCTGATTTCTAAGGGAAATTTCTGCGATGTTCCAATGTAATTTTTTTTGCTGACATTCACAGTCAGATTGTAAAAACCAAGTCCCTGATCAATGGGGATACGTTCATCTATTGTGTATCCATTCGGATAAGACTGTTTAGAGCCCTTTCGACTGATATACCACTCCACTAATGCATCATTTTCATTCATCTCAAATGAATCTGTTACATTCACTTGCCCATGCATTATCTCCTGCTTGAAGTATACATTTTTGCTGGTATCCAGAGAGTTGTTGATAATACTTACATTAAGAAAATCCGTTAAGTTGAATCGGATTTGGTAATTATTTCTGTAGCCATCTATGAAAAGATAACTTGATGGATCAGATCTTATACTCAGGTTGATAGTATGGGAACCAGCTGCAAACGAGCGGTTTGAAATGAATCTGTATGAGCAAATGCCATTTTGGGAACTCGTGACTGTTGTATTTCGAGTGTCCAATCTCCAGGTACAGTTATAACCATTCAAGAATGACTTATTAAATAACTGACTAACCATTGCAGATAGATTAATCTCACCTGATTTTCGCATTATAGAGAAATTATAATCAGACAGATTATGTAAATGAACAATGTCATACAAATATATCTGTCTTATATCAGTAAAAATATCTCCGGTCGTAGCCTCAAAATAGGTAGAAATATTGTGCTTCCCGCGACTGTATGATCTATTTGATACATTCACGTACCAAGAACCATCTTCGTGCCCCTCAAGGATTACTAGATCATCAAAGTACCATTTTCTAACTTTCATTTCGCTTGTGTCTTTTTTTGTACCATTTATGAGATAATCTGCATCCAGAATAACACTCTCATTATAATGAATCATTTGCCGGGATTTCGGATGAACTATAGTTATTGAACTACCCCCTTTGATTGTGACATTGATTGTCTGTGTTTTGCTTGGATTATGGTGCGACGCAGTAGCATTCATGTAAAATGACATTGTGCCTTGGTAATCCTGAATATCAGGGTTCCAGGTGAATGAACATTCACCTTTACTATTAGTAGTACAATTACCAGCCAGGCTGACGTTGTTGAAATCAAAATCAGTGTAGAATAGAACTGTTGAATTGGATATACCATAACCTCTTTCATCAGTTATGCTTGCGTTGAAAGTTTTGTTATAAGGTTCTGCTCCATCATACCAGTATATGCTTTCATTATTTGCTTTTACTGAAATGTTCAGGTCTCCGATGATTGTTAGTTGACTCTCATCATAGCCTTTCTTAGTCCTTAGATAACCGTGGTCGTAAATATGGCAAGTTATATTGTGTACTCCGGCTTTAATATCAGTGTTATAGGTAAAATGAGTTTCTCCAGAGGTGTTTGTTTGATTCATTGCAGTAAAGTTATTATTTGTATAAAGGCTTACGTTATGGGAACCTATTCTCCTCTCATCTATTGCACTGATAACGCTACAAATGAATTCTACCTGGGAAATGCTACTGCGGTTTATGCTTTTAGTGGGCCCGAAAATCGATACATTGAGATAGTCGTATACATCAGCGTCTATATCAAAATATCCTGTGCATTGCTCTTCAGGGGAACATATTGAACCAGTGGCATTTACAAGATATGTGGCATTGAATGAACCGATCTCGTCAAATGTGAAATTAAGTTCCAGGAATTTTGTTTCATTTGATCTTAGGGTTCCAATCTCTGAATCTTTAATTTCTGCAAACTCTCCATTGAAAAGCCTTGTTGTGATATTCTTTAATTCAAAATTTCCATGATTATATATAGGAAGTTTCTCTGATGACATGGTCTTATAAGTTATGTTATGGCTTATGATGCTGCTATTTATTAATATCATGTATGGGTTTGGCTCAATTATAATGTTGAAAATTGTACCTGCAATACCCGGAAGAGACTCATCTGCATTTTGCCATCGTGCTATTGTGTCTAATTCTGAGGTTTGTGCAGAGGGTTTAAGATCATATGAAAGATTAATAAGACAGGATTCATTTACGCTAAGCTTGTTAGAATGATTGTTGCTACAATAAACCTTAGAAGAGTCATTAGGGATTATACCATCAGTGCCATAAGTTTTAATATACGCATCATAGATATTGATAGGACCTTTATTGGTAAGGTTGAAAGTTCTTGTAATGGAGGGATGATAATCCATGGTAATGTTCTCAAAGGAGAGTGAATCATTTAAGCCCACCTCAAGCTTTGCAGTAGATTCCCCCGTTACAAAAAGAACTTTGTCTTCGGTTACATTGAATGAAACCCCCTCTTTAGTTCTTCCCTTTATGTACCCAGAGTAATAACCAGTGGTATTCGGATGTATGATCGTTTCGAATATGAAATTGATTAATTCTATGTTAGATTCGTTCTCTAGATACTCTAAAGTCTGTTCAGTATCCTTGTAAGTAGAATAATTAAACTGAGCAAAGTGATATTCATTTGAATTGTCTGCCGATATATTTATCCATAAATAGGATGTTGGAAAACCGGTCACATTTACATGCAATTTAATTGAATCCTTGTTTAATTCATACGGTGGTTCGTTGATTAAGGCTACATCGTTAAAGGTCAATATTCCTTTCGTTATTAGTATTGTGTAGTTCATGCTTGCGCTGTGTCCAGCATAATCATTAACTTTAGCCTGGAAGGTATAATGAGTTGAATTTACTGTGTTGAATTCCTGAAGTGGTACGAAGGATACATTACAATAAGTTTTATTTGCCGCTCCAGAAGAAGAGCACTCAAATGGGAGAATAGCCTCATCATATTGGCCTGTGCTTTCTACAATCTGAATGGTTGAGTTTTTGATGAATCCTGAATCATTTATTACCATCTCAAATGTGATTGTCCCATTAGGGTCGGCATATTCATCTATATTCGGAGTGCTTAAAGTAGTACTGTTATCAGGTTTAAAGGTCTCAATTATTGGTGTATCATCGTCTATGAAAACACGTAAACTTACCTGATTCCAGTTATCTGCAGCATCGTACGCAACAAAGGTAATATTGTAATATCCTCTTGTGCACCCCAAATTCAATGGTGATGTACTCTTCCTGTATGTACCCCCATGTTTTTCCATTATGAAACTTGATGACTCAGCCTCAAACATCTTGACAGAGTCTATATAGGACATCTCATCATAGGCATATACATCGAAAGTGACATTTTGTTCTGGATAAAGGATAGGCATCATTTCTGGACCTTCATCCGGTTCGCTACAGGATAAATTGGACAGTAAAGGTTTTGAATCATCTATGACTAATTCATATCTAGTTTCATTACTCCAGTTTACTAGGTCAGAGGCGTTTGCAGATAATGAACAATACGAATCAGTCTTACATCCGAGATCTATAGGAGCTAAATCTAAAAAATAATAATTATCATGTTTATCCATTAAAGTTTTGTTAAGCCTTACCTGTGCTAAGTGTATATCTGAGGCGTTCACTCTAAACCTCAGTTTTTTGTTACTGCGTGAGACATTATCTGTTTCATTTGAATAAAGATTCCATATTCTGGGGGGCGTGCTATCAATTGTAAAGTTGCTTGTTCTTGATGTATTTACATTCGTGGCTTCATCTTCTGCATATATACGCAAGGTGCAGGGGCCATCACTATCTTGACATCCATAATCCTGAGGTGTTAAATCCTCCAGGGAATATTGGGAATCTATAAGTACAGATAAATTATATCTTGTATTATTACCAACAATAGCTTTCTTTATCTTATTCGAATCCTTTATCTCTACTGATATATCTATATTACTATACATCCTAACAATGAAATCATTACTTATTCCTGTGTATTCATTTAGTATCGGGATAGTTACTTCAGGCGGGACTTCATCTATTGTTATATGAAAACTAAAACTTTCGTTTTTGTTTCCTGCAATATCCTTTGCAAACACCTTGATCCTGCAGTCTCCATCGCTTATATTGCACTTGAGACCATCTTCATCTGCTGTAGTTGTTGCTTCAAATATGTCAATTTCCTCGTCTGTGCCAATATGTTCCATTAAAACGCTACTTGAGTTGCCTATTGTGACTCTAGTGATTTCACTTACATCTGTAAGGTATAAGGTATATTGCACTGATTGCTCTCTTCGCATGGATCGATTGATAGACCTTTCCATGTCGATTATCTTAGGTGCCTGATTATCAACACTTACAGTTAGTGATTCATTATTCCTGTTCCCTGCAACATCGATAGCAGTCAGAAAAAATGTACAATTACCTGTCCGGTCGCATCCAAAGTCTGATGTTGAATTGATAGTATAATAATCATACATATTCACATTATCTAATGGGGTGCCATTCATTGATACTTCTTTCAAATCATTCGCATCGCTTAGGTTGGCACTGAACTTAAGAAGAGTACTACTCTTAACTGGGTTATTACTGTCATTTACATTAAAGATTATCTCTGGTGGAATGTCGTCAACATTGATTATCAGGTCGGAGCGATTAGAATTTCCTGCCACATCAGTGGATACAATGGTTAAAAGGCAATCTCCTTGCGGGCACTGTAAATCTTCTGGACGCAAATTACTGGTCCAGTGTGTGAGGTTTTGCTGCTTGAGACCAACTTCGTAGTCACCACGTTTGACTTTTACTGTTGTCACTCCATTTTTATCAGTTGATCCGACAGTCAAATTAAAAAGATCTGTACTTTGCATTATGTAATCTGAATCGTTTATGGCAATATCAAATAGATTAGGAGATATTGTATCAAGCATGAACCAACTCTTTGATTTCTTCGAGTTATTGATTACATCTTTTGCAAAACAATTTATGGTGTAGTTCTCATCCATCATATCTGATATGTTTATGAAATCGGACCATATAAAATCTGATGAACCAATCATCATGTCATTGCCATAAATCAAGGTTCCGTTAGATATATTATAACTACTATGCGAAAGATGCGTATTATGGACTCTTATATCAAGTTCAAAGGAATCATTCTTGAATTCTTCAAAGGGATCTATTATGGTTATATCAGGATTCTTATTGTCTATGGTGAAATTTATTCTTTGATAGACTAGATTTCTTACGTTGTCTACTCCTTTAAGATTCAGCGTTACATTTGCTTCTATTAATTCTGAACTATTCCATTGGGCTTCATTCTCTACAAGAGACCCGTTTGCTAACAAAATCTTCTTATGGGTCACATTATAATTTATATAATCAACGCCTGAGAGTGAATCAGAAGGTTCTGCTATGATGTCAATAAGCCAGCCCTTTGTAGCATTCTGTTGAGGATGTTTCAAATTTATGTTGATTGGCTCTGTGTCACGATTGAAGATAATTTGAGTAGAATTTTCATTCCCGGCCAGATCTCTTACTGTAAGGGTAATTGTTTCGGATTCACTGTTTTCATCCAGGGAATATTTGATTAACCCTACAGTCTGATTTTCCACGTTTATTGAGGGTGAACTATCGTAAGCTGAACTACCCGTATATTCAAAAGGATATAATTCAGAAAAGCTAAGATTCAGAAAAATTTTTTGAGGATGATTTGTATTTATGTATATGTTATCTGGAAGACTCATATCGGTATCTGCTTCAAAGAAATACTTACTGTTGTTTGAATATGCATTGAGGAATAAAAGTCTTGGAGGAGTATTATCTAGTGTCTGTTTGCGAGTTTTTGTTGTGTTTTTGAAACCTACCTTGTCGGTCACAGTGACATTGTAATGGTAGACCATGTCAGGGTCCAAAGCAGTAAAATTATGACTTCTGGTCTTATCAGAGTATGTTACTGACTTGATTTGGCCTGAAAGGTTGTAGAGCTGGAAGGTAATGTTTGCTTCGTTGGTTTCATTTACGGTGGTATCGATGTAGATCCAGTCGCGGTTGAAATAACTATCATTTTCTGCGGTTCCTAATGAGTAAGAGATCCTTGGAGGAGTATTATCTAGTGTCTGTTTGCGAGTTTTTGTTGTGTTTTTGAAAC
>CAYYOI010000007.1:25259-50428 GCA_964473285.1 uncultured Methanosarcinales archaeon
AGATCCAGTCGCGGTTGAAATAACTATCATTTTCTGCGGTTCCTAATGAGTAAGAAATCCTTGGAGTAGTATTATCTAAGGTAATTACTCTTTTTTCTGAAAAATTAATGTTATCTGCATAATCATACATCTGGACCTGGTAAATATAAGTATCATCAGGATTAAGGTCGGTAAAATTGTGTGCATGGGTCTTATTACTATATGATACTTTCGTAGAACTGCCTGTGCTGTCATTTAGGATGAACGTCAAGTTTTTCTCATGATGTTCGGTGATATTCAAATCAAGATGAATCCAATTATGATTGATATATGTATCGTTTGCTTCATTTGAAGAGCTATATGTTATTATTGGAGGAACATTGTCGATTGTAAGTAGATATTCGACACTATTTGAATTCCCTGCGAGATCAATGCCCTTCGCTGATAAAACACACGTAGAATTACCAGCATAATCTGAATTACATCCAAGCTCCCCTGGAGTCATAACAATAGAAAAGTCCGGTTGAATACCATTCATTGGAGTTTTGTTAAGACTTACATTAGAAAGAAACTTATCAGTTGCATAAGCCGAGAAATTCAAAGAGGAATCAGACCGTGAGATATTATCTATGTCATCAGATCTTAAATTAAATACCTCGGGAGCATTGATATCAAGGGTCAAGTTATAAGTCTTAGTGGCATTAAAGTTGCCAGCTTTATCAAAGATAGATACATTATAAAAATATGTGGCCTCGGGATAAAGAGATGTCACGTTAATTGATCTAAGGAAACTTTCGTTAAAGTAGGAAAATATAGGGATTCCGCTTGAATTGTAAATCTTGAAAGTAATATTTGCTTCATTCAGATCATATGCTGAAACGTTTATGTATAACCAATCATTTGAAACGTATAGTCCTGATTCAAGAGTAGGTGGTATGAACGAGATGTTGGGGTTTGTTACATCCAGATTGATAATGCGGGTTCTGGAAACCTTACTATTCGATGCAGAATCGTTACATCTGACATACCAGTGAATATTATTCGACTCAAGAAGCTCAAGTGATGAGAAATTGTTATCAGTGCCATTCATTCCTGTAATAGAGTCCTTTAAGTTGAATTCTCCTGTATCATTTGCATAAAACAGGCATGTTTCAAGGTGTTTATCTTCTGGGAAGAAAACATAATTTTGTACTAAATCATTGTAGTAAGTAAAATTTTGGGGGGATAGAAGATTGATTAGAGGCAAAGTGTCATCTATAATATGTTCCTTTGATGTGTAATTAACTAGTCCTACAAAGTTCATAGGCCTTATAATAATATGGTACAAGTTATCTGGTTGATCTACTGGAAGAGTAACATTCCCTTTACAATCTGTTCCCAGATCTTCTAGTAAGATATCGGACATATCATACAGATCATCGTTTGACCAATACGCCTGACAACTATCTATTCCTTGTGGGTCACGACCGTTACTTTCAATGTAAATATTTGATCCTTCCTGAGTTATGTTGTCGCTGGTATTTATTGATGAGATTAATGGCGCACTATTGTCTGTACGGTAATGTTTACTTGTTATATTAAGGTTGCCGGCAGAATCATTCATCCATATCTCAATCCTGCAATTACTAGCTGCGTCATCCTCACAGGTTCTGGTGTCAAATTCAAAGTTGGCTCTACCACACGGTATGGAATTAAAGGACGACCAGGAGGTATTGGCATCTTTCCATCTCCAGTGGCAACTTTCTTCATGGATATCAGTCATTGTGTAATTGATGGAAATATTTCCTCTTTGCCAGGTATTATTTGCGGGAGAATCTATCCTGACATAAGGGGGTGTAGTGTCAAGGGTAATATTATATTGTAGTGTAGAATTGGAAAGACCAACCATGTCATATGCGATAGTTTTGTAAGTATAAATTCCATCAGGCAATCCTGTGAAATTGGTAAATGAAGTCTCTTGATGTACCTTATTATCTATGGCTCCATTTTGGTTTGATAGCAGGAAAGTTATATTTTTCAGGTTCCTTTCTGTCACATTCACATTTATTGCAACCCACGATTGGCTTACAATACTCTTATTCTTTCTAGTGGGAGGAATGTATTCAATCTTTGGAGGGGTAGTATCTAAAATTATATGCGCTGTATCAGAGTGGTTCGTGTTATCTGCTAGGTCCTCCACTGTTGCATTGGCGTAGTATGCACCATCCGGAACTGAATAATTAATGTAGGTAACCTTATTCTTCCTATGTGTGTCATTTAGGAGAATTCCTGATTCATTATATAATTTAATGTCCATGTGTCTGAAATTAGGTTCTATAATAGAATAATTGATAAAAAGCCAGTTTCGGAGATAATAGCTCCCATCCTGATCACTATCTGAGGCAAAATCCACAATCGGTGGAACATCATCTATTGTAAGGAGATACTGTGTGGAGTTGCTATTATTTGCCTCGTCGTAAGCTTTGGCAGTTAACATACACGACTCATCAGGACCACTTGAACAGAATGTAAGCGGTTCAAGTGTAGAGGTCCAAATGAAACTTGGAGCCTCATTCATATATGTTCCATTCAATAGCACCGTTGAGACTTGATCAAAAGGAATACCATCAATATCTGAGGCATTGACACTGAATGTCAATTCGACATCTGAACGACTCACATTATCAGAGTCATTGCTGATTAGCCCATAAATATCAGGATTAATGTCATCTACATACTGGATGAATGATTCAGAATCATTAAGGTTTCCTACCACATCATAGGCATGTATGGTGAGGTTTGTAGTTTTGGTAACAGTCACATTGCAGGAAAAATTTGTTGATGCAGAACTCATATTCTCACATACTAAACCAGTGTCATCATGAAGCTCTACTGTCTTCAAGTTAGGGTCAATTACATTCGACGAGATTGTAACTGTAGTACCACTTTGGACAATGTAGTCTGATGAGACAAGATCGGTGACTCTTGGAGGCACCCCGTCTACAGTAACATTCAGTCTGCTTTGATTGCGCCAGCCTGCTAAGTCTACAGCGGTTGCTATAAGGGTACAATCCTTTTCAACATATTCTTCACAACCAAGTTCACCTATCTCAATGTCCTTATACCATTCCTGTTCTTGAAGACTCATTTCAACATGAGTATTGTAGCCAAAACTAACATTTTTAATATGCTCTTCTGTGAGACTCATGTTGAAGTGGTATAATGTATCAGGGGCTATAATCTTATCAGTATCATTTATCGTGAGTTGAGAGTCTATTCTTGGGGGCACATCATCGATCACAAGTTTTAAATTTTCTTGTGCGAAATTGCTAGCATAATCTTCAGCTAAAAATTTTATGGTGCATTCCTCTGCAGGCCCTGAAATGCAACCAAGATCATCAACCGGCCGATAGGTTTCGGACCAATTATAATTATCAGCACTGGATAGTTTGTGCATGCTCATGTTGCCTATTGAACCTGATCTGATATAATCGGGTGGTCCTTCGTCGGTATCATATACTGCCATATAAAAAAGAATATTAGAACTACCTTTGGTTATTGAAATTGAAAGATTTGTTCCACTATCTTCGATGACAGGCGCCTTATCGTCTATATAAATTGTCAGTGCCTTATCTTGAGTGACATGGCCGACCTGATCTTGAACATATAAATTATAGTTCATTGTATGCAAAGGGACATATTGGCAATCTCCTTTGTATACATCGGGCTCCAATTTTGAATATGACATTTCACATATGGTACCTGTATTGTTTCTAACTTCCATAATCTCAGGATTAGCTTCATTGATACTTGCATTGAAGTTTACTGTTTTCCCAGATTGAGTAATGTATTTATTTGTTTCAGAGGGTATCAGAGTAATATCAGTAGTAAAAGAGTTCACTCTGGGAGCCAGGTTATCTATCTTGAAGGAATAATGGGTGGAATTCTCGTGTCCTGCAAGGTCTGTGGCTTGTGCATAGACTATACATGAGGTCTCTACCGGTTCATCGGGACAATCAAGATCTGCTGGGGTCGTGGTATAATGAAATTCTGGTTGTGTTCCAAGCAAAGAATTTTCTGTTGCATCACCATAAATTATGCCTTTATCAAGATAATTGTCAGATATATGCACTGTGTAATTCAAACTACTGTTGCTTCGTGTAACATTGTTGGTGATATTGCTTGTGAGATTCTTTATAATCGGCACCGTAGGGTCTATGATATAAGAAATGGATTCATTTGAAGTGATGTTACCCATTCGGTTAGCTGCTGTAACGTTCAAAACCTCGTCATTGTCGAGTTGGATATCTCCCATCCAGTTTTGATCCATAGCATTGTAATCTATTGATTGGTTCTCTGCCGTAACTAAGGATATCTGGCTTGGATCATCACTGAGTTCGATTATTACAGAGATCATCTCATCCGGCGCAAAAATAAGATTAGGTTCATCTATTGTAATGTTGGTGATATTAGGCGGATTATCACTTATCTGGCAGATATCTTTACAACTTCTGTTACTTAAGGTTTCATTATTCTCTTCGAAAGGGCATATGAATACTCTATTTCCGGAAGAATTTACAATTTCACCATTCTGGTTTGGAACACCAACAAAAATCTTGTGGGGGTTCAAATCCAACCCTTCAAAAGTTAGATTTCCTGTACAAAGACCGGTTGTGCCTTCTTTTATGAAAGAAATATTTCCAATTTCACGGGTAACTTGAAGATTCAAGTCCGTTGCTCTAACGACGCACTCTGTAACATCACCAAATCCATAATCACTCCTTACTGATGCGTTTACGAGCACTTCTTCTCCATTTTCAGAGATTGAATGTGTACTTTTAAGGGTTCCATTTCCCGGGGCATCAATGGATACGTTAACGCTTTTAATTTCACCTTTGTTTCCAGCTCCATCAATAGCTCTCATTTTGAGAGTATAATCACCATTTGGAAGATTATAGGAGTAATCACAATAAGGGCTATTAACCCACCCGGAATCATTATAACTAAATTGACAAGTATCTATGCCACTATCGAATTCTCCAGCATCGGTAACGGAAACATTCACTCTGAAGGATGAAGAAGTGATTATTTCTGATTCCTGAGGGTAATTTATACTCATTTGAGGGGCTTCATCTTCAAGGACCACAACAGAAAGTATTTCTTTATCATCCTTCTCATTAAAGATACTGATGACCTCAAGAGGATATGTACCTGGTGAAAGATCAGAATCGACTTCAATTATATGGCTTAAATAGAATCGATTGGTTATGGAACCGTCCTCGGACTTCATACTGGTTGAGCTCACACTATGACTGGGATCAAATGACGAATCTGAAGCACTACCTTCGGAAAAGTAAACTTTTTTGCTTGAGGTGAATGTTGTTATTGGTGCTTGTGAACCGCCAGTATATACCTTTAAGCTGTTCTCTCCAGCATCATCATATGAATAGTTAATTGTAAGGTTTTCCCCACGCCGTATTACATCATTGTAAGTGACAGGAATCCTAATTGTTGTTTCTTTGGTACTTGGATATGCTGAATCATTTGCCAAATAATAGACTTGTCTGGCACAATCTGAATCCTCAGAATCAATCTTGCCATCGTTGTCATTATCTATGCCATCTCTGCAGCCGTGGGGAATATCTATTTCGCTTGCTGCCTGCCTGCAATCTGGATCTGGTAGGGGTGCTCCAGGACAGCCACCAATGTCACATAAGCCATCCCCGTCATTGTCAAATCCATCGTAACAGCTTTTTTCAACAGCATATTCGCATCTTTGTCCCGAATCACCAGAAACCATGCCTTCACAATCAGGGTCTGTACAATCATCAAGACCATCGAAATCATCGTCAATCCCATTCGAACATCTATCAATTGTAATATTCTCATGAGACGGACAGGGGAGACACGCTCCACCTAATCCATTGCATCCAGAATCATAACAATCAACTGAACCATCCATATCATTGTCTGCACCATCGGAGCAATAATAACCTGGCTCCTTTCCATTTGCAGTCTCATCAAAATGCTCTTCAATAAGACAAGTCATACCATCTGGGCCGCTCCTTGTATGACAGTCTGGATCCTGACAATCATAGCCGGTACTGCTATTCTCTTCATAGCCTGTACCATTCCAAAAAAACTTATCTAAGTCATTATCCATACCATCATTGCAGGTCTGTTCAACGGGGTGGATGATATTTGAGATATCTTCAGTACATATAAAGTCTCCCTTAGAATCTCTTACACCATAACAATCATAGTCATCACAGTCAGTTCCGTTTCCCCATTGCCTGTCCGCCCCTTTGAGAACTGTATTTAGAAAAGTATTACCGGTGTCATACTCACTGTCCCTGTCATTATCAAACCCATCTGTGCAATTTTTTTCTCTTGAGAGGACATCATCCACCTGGCATTCACCGCAACTGCCATCAAAACAGACTGTAACCCCGTTGCAGCCCGGGTCAAAATCCTCAAACCTGCAATCATAGCCTGTTGAAGAATTACGAAGATATCCGGATTCAGAATTGTCTGATGTTGTTGGATAAAACATATCCATATCATTGTCAATTGTGTCATTACAAAGAGAAGGGCTGTTTTCATCGGTTGGAACTTTTCCTTCAGATTGACAATATGAAGCACAATCATACTCCGCGCTTAATTTAGGGGAACTGCTGATTTCATTTATGATGCAATCATATACTCCATCTGCATCATTGTCAAACCCATCGGTGCAAACTGATTGCGGAAGACCATCATAGTATTCACGGTTGTACCTACAGTAGATATCGCCATATAGGGGATGAAATCCCATTTTCTTTCCATCACAATCCGGATCTTCACAGTCAATCAAACCGTCCTGATCGTTATCAAATCCATCTGAACAATTAAGTTCTTTACCAAGTTCACAGATTCCATCTAGACCTCCATTACTGATTTTTGTATTGTTGCAATCAGTATCCCATGTGGATGGGTCATCTGAGCAATCCCATCTTAAATCAAGGTCGTTATCAATTCCGTCAGTGCACCATGTAGAAATACCTTCTTCTTGGTGATCACTCTCTTTGATTATAGCTTCATCAGTAACATTGATGTTAAACTGACTGGTGAAGACTGATCCATACTGGGAAGAACTGAAGGTGAGGGTACCAATGGGATAGTATTGCTGGTTTTGTGTATCGGGAATTTCAAAACCCAGCCCTTGCTGGATATGACCGATCATAACGAGGCTGCCGGAACTAACTCCCAGGGCTCCGGAATTGAATTCCTTGTATTCTGAAGAAAGTTCCCCATAGACCGAACTTGAGGAATCAGTTATACCAAATTCTGTAAGATTTCCAATCATCTGGATAAGTTCGTCAGTATCCAGTGTTTTTCCATCTATCTCGGAGATATCATATACAACCCGCATTTCCTCTCCTGGCTGAACCTTCTCTAACCAGTATATCATGCCGTCAGTCTTGGAGATTGGCTGATGACAAATGTTATTTTCACAAGGATCTTCGAGGATAAAGGCCGAATTTCCTTCATCCCTACATCTATAAAAAATGCTTCCACAAAGATCGTTAGAGCAGGAATCACATTCAGAATCTTCAACATTGAAGTGATTATACCGATCTATACTGTATGAGACATCAGGTGTGTATGAGCAACCTACCTCATCAAAGAAATGATCTTCGAAGTCATTCATGCACATAACAGCTTCACTTACACGTGACCATTTATACCAATCAGTAATATTTGAGTAAGATAGGTAAACTGAATTATTTGAATACATTTCATCATCAAGCATGGCAATTACATCTACCTTGTATCTTCCACTAGGAATGGAATTTTCGGGTGTTATATTATATTCTATAGCATATCTGTCTCCATCCCTAATAATTCTTTCATCTCCAGCATGATAATTGTTATCCAGAGCTGAAAAATCTGCATAGATCTCAAGATCTTCTGAGTAGGAAAGATTAAGCATCACAGTTGAACCAGGTTCATAAAAAACTCTATCCCGTATAGGCTGCTTAATTATGCAGTTGTTTACTGTTTCTGCGTGATTGCCTCCCAGATCGGTGCACCTAACAGATATCGAAAAGTTATTGTCCAAATAGTCGTGATGCTGGATGGCCTTTTCATAGGTAATATTGAGCCTTGGAAGTTCGATCAAGTGAGCAGTTCCGGTTTCAGAACCAAAGGAATGAAATTCTCCACCATCAATAGCATAATAACAGATTCCTGGTTCTGAGATTTCTGCACTAATAACGGGTGAGGTGTCAAATGTTGATTCTGGAATCGTGACGTTGAGTGAAGGATTGAGATCATCAATGATTAGTGTGAAGGAAGCATTTGCTTTGTTCATGGCATTATCAAAGGCTGTGACATTGACTTTACAATATCCCTCAGAAGTGCAACCTAATGAGGCAGGTGATACGTTCAAACTCCAAATTGTTAAATTCTGGGCAATTGTTTCTGACAAGGTGTATTCATATCCTGAGGATTCTACCTTACTTACAAGCCCTTCAATAGTATCATTATCATAAGCAGTTACTTGAATTAAGATATTTTCATCACTTTTGGAGGTTTCCTGCGACAAGGAAATGTTTGAAATTATAGGTTCAGTATCGTCAAATATCAGGAAAATGTCAGCATAGGCCTTATTCTCTCCTCTATCAACCACACCCAAACCAAAATGGTGCTTTCCCTCAGAAAGACCAAGGTTGCTTGCAGTTGTGTTCAGTAACCAAATACCATTCTCATAGAAATCACTTGAATAATTACTATACACCTCCTTTATCTGAGTATTGTCTGTAGCATTTACCTGCAACAAAAACCTTGAATCTGTTCTGGTAGTATTGAAGGAATAATTAAGTGTTACCTGATGGATTAAAGGATAAGTATTATCTATTCGCAGAGTATAATTTTTAGTTCTTGTGAGCAAGGCGCTATCATAAAGGCGCGCCTGAAGAGTGCAGTTGCCTACTCTGCAACCAAGTTCATATGGGGAACTATCAAGTATATAGATATTGTCGGTTGAACTATCCTCATTCATTAAAGAGCCGTTAAGGGTCACATTCTTTATCCCAACATCTTGTGAATCATTTATTCTTACCCTAAAACGCAGGGTGTGGTTAACATTGCTTATGTTATCGCTTTCATTCGAATTGAAATAGACATATTGCGGGGCTGCTTTTGAGATGTATACAAATAGCTGATTGGAATAATTTCTATTGCCTTCGTAATCCTCTGCATAAACGGTAAAATTATGATCCTGAGTTACACTGAAATTTATGTAGAATGTCTTAAATGATTTTACACTTCCTTCTTCAATCTTAAACATAGTTTCATTGATCTTCCCGTCTAAACTTTCCACCCATACTTTCTTTATTGATCCATCCTGATCTCTTACATCCGCGTAGATATTTACTGTTGATTCGTTTGCAACAAAACTTTCTGTTATTATCTCCTCAATTGATAATGAAGCACTTTCAATTTCAGGAGACCTATTCAAATTGCCACAGTCATGCGGACAGCTGTTCTCATTCTCAAACTTTGCTTGGCATTCACCATCGAAGTTGCATCCACACCCATAATAATCATCAACCAACATACCAGTGCCAATATTGGAATGGTAGCCACCTGCTGTGTCTGTTTTAGTCCCATTGATGAAATGGCAATCATAAGGGCAGGTATTACATGTCTCTCCAGAATCGCATGGGTTTTCCTGCTCACAGTTCCCGCCTACTGTTCCATCACCACTACAATCATAGTCACATTCACCATCGCTCTCACCTAAATGTGGATATACGGTAAGGCTTACAGTGTCCGTATCATATGTAGTGTTAGTCCGAAGAGTGGAATAGTTCATAAATACGCAGGTGAAATTAAATACTCTGCCAAGGGTCTCATTTGACATATTATACTGAAATGTTGCCATATTATCCATATGATCTATCGTTTCATTTTGCCATTCGTAATTATAATCATTCTCACAATTTATGCACCTGCCGCTCACCTCTGGATGATCATTACTGTCCATGTCAAAGAGCTTGCCGTCATATACACGGTATAGCGAGCAACTGAGATTTAGTACCCCATTTTCCGCAGGAGCTACAATATCTGCCTGGATAAGATGACGTGGTTCAGTAAGATGAGCGATGTCAGGGAAATTCTTTTCATAATAAGGGAGTTCATATTCTTCATTACAGGTAAAACCATAATTTCTGTACATTGTTCTTAATTCTGTATCCTCATAATAATTACCGTATGCATGGGCCCTGATATCCCATCGGTAATCGAAATCTGAGTCAAGGATGTGTGTTGAGGGGATGTCAAAAGTTTGCTGAAAATCGCTGCCAGTTCCATTTCCAATAAACCGAGAACCCCATTCGTTATCACAACGATTCCTGTGACGGAATCCCCATCTTACCGTGACTGAATCATTGGACATTGCCTGGCCTGTATCATCAACAACCCTAGCTGTTAGATTATGCCTTTCATGGCTCCACCAAAATTCAGAATCTGTTGGATCCGATGGATTGGTGATGTTTAAATAAAGTATACCAATGATAGTTGCAGCAGCTTCCTTCTCTTCGGAAGTCCAATCACTATTAGTAGCATTTATGATTACAGTGTATGATCCAACAGGGGTACTTGAATCAGGACGTATCTCAGTTAAGCAGGTATATGACCAATAGTGGTCACAAAGATTCTCAGCGGATTTTTCTGGTGGAGTTGTTGGGCGATTGTAGTATTCAGTCAGATTTATGGTGCAATTCGCATATTTATACAAGGTATCATTTTTAATAAAATTGAAGTGTATGGTGGTATTGTCAAGAGGGACACGCTCACCCATCTGGGTGATAGTGCTTGCGTTTGCCCCAAGATAAAGAATTTGTGGCTCCTGGTAAATTGAAGTCTGATTTCTGAAGACATGGGTTTGATTAGTTACGCTTTGGCAGTAGTTTTCTGTGCCGGCCTGTGTATTATATTCTCTTGTACTTATCAAGTACTGATCCAGCAAGATATCCGATGATACGTAGCTATAGTTATTCAACTGGGTACCAGATACGGATTCAAGAAAGGGATTACTATTATTCTTGTATCTACATACAAAATCATGTTTTCCCCCCACACTAGTATTATAGATGAACTGTGCTGTGCCATTAGAATCAGTTTGTGCGCTTATGATCTCTTGAACACTTGTCCCAGGATCGCTGACAAGCTCAAGTGAGTATCCAGATTTATTTGTATAATTGTCTAGAATAACACCATTGCTTTCCCCAAAAACGATTGAACATTCTATTGGGTAACTTGTGTTTTTCTTCATGTTTCTAGGTACCTTAAAATCCACTGGGAAGATATACCTCTTGGCATTAATCTGTTGCACAGAACTGGCAGATCCGTAGTACTCATAGGCTACCTGCGCACTAATATTAACTCTACCAAAGATTCTTGAAGAAATGGTCCAGTCGTCATCAATTTTTCCGGCAGAGTCTGAATCATTATAGGTCCATTCCAATTCATATGATGCGTTGCTCAAGCCACAGGAATCTATAACATTTGCCGCAAGAGAAACAGAGTCAAGGAAATGATAACTATTGTTGAATACCGGATTCTCTATGGATACAGATACATTATTATCCAAAAGGCTATAGGTCTTTTCTGTGTAGTTCATATCAAAATAAAAGGGTTGGGGAAGAGTCTCATTATTCTTGTCCAATTCAACTCTGAATGTGTAGGGTCCAGCGGAAGTTGTGCAGTTTATATCCCAAGACATGTTACAAATGCCATTATCATCAGTCAGAGAAGTGCCCAGGGAGGTATTTTGGCCATCCAGTATATACCATTTACACTCGTGTCCACTGTATGTCCCATTATAATTAGATTCATTTATGGGGACTTGGGATCCTGTGAAGATTCCAGCTGTCAATTCGAATGTATCATGAGGCTGTGTTCTGTTAAATGTTGTATCTCCCAGGAAATTCATTGTAATAACATCCCGAAGTTCCAGAAAGACTGAGTCAGTTTCACTGAAATAGTAAGGTGATTCAAGCCAGACACTCAGGGTTATCAGTTCTACACTGTAAGGGCTCACATAATAATTTGTATCATTACCGGTAAGTACGGTCTGAGGATCTTGATCATCCTCCCAATGTATAAGAGGGTTATATGCCTCATCAATCATACCACAGGAGTCATAAGCCTTAACACTGAGATGCACATTATCTGAATTGTTGACTTTTATATTTTTGGGAGGATCAGTTATGTTCATTAAAACTTTATCAACTATCGATATACTACCGCTTGTATTTGTGACAGTGTAATCCGAATTGGCTTCCAATTCGATGCGAACAGGATATGATGCAGGAATCAGCTCAGCACTGCATGGTAAATCAATGCTTGTATTACACATTCCATTTTGTATGTTAGAGGATCCAATAGAATCATTATTTAAGTACCATTGACAGAGTATAGAAGAGTCATCAAGGGGTTTTCCATCAGCATTTGTTATCTCCCCTACCAATTTACCCTGTTGGTTAATCCAGTATTGATCAGATTCATTCAGGAATGTTATGTAAGCATATTCCTTGACTTGCACTGTTCCAGAGCTTGATGATTGTACATAGTTTGGCTGACCTGATATGTTAAGATACCATCCATAATAACCTATGTTATCCACAAAGAAGCGGTACTCACAAGAATAAGATCCATTTCCGTGATTAGTAATTCCTCCTACGCACCATCCTACTTCTTCTCCTTCAACCCAAAATTCTATTCCTGTGCTTTCAAGATCATCAACCGGGTTCCCCAAACTATCAGTCGCAAAGAACCTCATAATAGTGGAATCGGGAGTTCCAGAGTTATAGATTGGAGAGGGATTATTCAGAGTTATATTCAAAGTATCTCTTACTATGATGGAGTTGGTAATTGTGTATGGTTTATGAGGTGTCTGATTAATAGTTACCCCAATCGTATGATTGCCGAGCGATAGATCAGGTTCAATTAAAAATGAAAATGTGGCGTTGTCCAAAGCGCTTTTCTTATCAATAAAAACTGAATCAAAGAACACGGAAGCTTGGTACTCTTCAGGTTGCCCCCCGCTTTTGTATGAGACATTATGGATGTGTATGGTCACATTATTTTTTGCATAAAGAGGATTCCGTACAAATTCAGATTCCATTTCGACATTACCAGTCAGCATATCGGCTATTTGAATGGAATCTGTAAGATTCATAATTAAATAATCAGTGGAATCGATGACTAAGTTCCAGTCCTTAATACCAACATCATAATCTGATGCATCAACCTTGCATTCAATGGTTCCATTTATGGTGCTGCTGCTGCATGGTTGCCCATCTATCGTGAATGCAGTCTCTTCATTTTTAATAGAAGGGTTTTTTCCTTTGTCATCTTTCAATTCCACAGTGATTGTACTTTGTGAAGGGGACCCTGATCTGTAAATTATCTCAGGGATAGCTGAAATATTGACTGCAGTCAAATTACCAAGTATATGAAATAGGTACGTGTCGTTGATACTTGAGAAACCTGCTTTTTCAATTATAACTGAAAGGTTAATCTTGCCAACTGTTAATGAGTTATTAACAGGGTGAATCACATTAATGCCACTGTTGTTAATATTTGACTCGTATACCTTATCATTACCAAGAGTTATTCTTAAACTAAGGTTGTCTAACTTATTCGTTCCATCTGTAATGTTGGAGATGTTTATGCTTAAATTCTGACTAATTACACGTGATAGGTTGTATGAAGGTTCAAAAAATATCTGATAATCTATGTCCTTGTAAAGATTTATCAGAAGCGTATCATTGACTGGCTCAATATGAGAATTATCAATAGAAGAGACAATCTCTACCCAATCGCCTTCGTACCCACCGATTGAATAATTTATAGGATTACCTTGGTAGATGGAACCGATTGGATTAATATGCCATCGGATATCCTCAGCATACGAGTTATTAAGAGCTCCGCAGACTCCATGCCCCGTAGAATTTAAAAAAACAGAATCATACCTGTCCTTGAAAATCTCTGCTGGTTGGGAAATGATTTCCATTTCCACAATGTCAATTACATCAAACTCCTTTGAAGTCTGTGAAGAAAGATAATACGTGTCAGAAGTTGAGGAAACATTAATTTTTTGGGTTCCAGGAGCGAACTCATTCTTACAGGAAAGATTAAGCAGATGTGAACATTCGCCTTCCATTCCTTGGTTGACAGTTGATTGTTCATCTATGGTCCAAAGGCAATCATTCGAGATGTTTAGGAGTCTTCCATTAAAATTTTGCAGGGCAGCAGTCACTTGGTATGTTTCATTTAGGTAGACATGTGGTGCCAAATCTATCTTTGGGACTATATAGTCCTTGACTACAAGAGACATATTTTCTGAGGAAGTTGGACGAAAGAAATCTTTTTCTACTTTAACGCGCCATGAATGGTTTCCTACAGGAATATCATATGGATCATAATCACAGTAATATCCGCTTGAATTGATGATTATTTCGTTGTTGCAGAGTACAACATATTCTTCATCAACAATGAATTCTATTTGCTCTTTTGTTAGAGAGAGTTGTTCCCCACCAAAATCTTCGATTGTCACCCCCAAAAGAGTAGATTCTTCAAAGCTAAGAGGAGAAGAACGAAACACCTCACTATTATCACCAATGATAGGGGTAATATTTAGATCTCCATAAACAGCAAAATCGGTTTCTGCAAGATAAGGAATATTGTATTCTTTAGTGATATTTATGGTCAGATTTTTCATACCTAATGAAGAATTATCAGGGATGTCCAATTCGATAATAATAGATTTATTAGAAGCTGCAGTATGATAAAGGACTTGATTGTCTAATTGTACCTGAATAAAATAATCATCAAGGTATCCTCCATTTTCATATCGAATATTTGTCAAATTAAGTATTAGGTTATTTGTGAATTCACTATCATTTGAACGGTGAATAGGTCCGGGTGAGACCGGGTTAAAGTTAAGGTCTGCAATGATAGAATCATATACTAGAAATGATTCGGGTGATGTAAGGTAAGTCTCATAGTGAGGGGGATTAAGCAAGGCAGTCCAGTTATGCTGCCCAACTGTAACATCAGGAGTGTAAGAGCATATGTAACTACTATTGCTCACGTGAATCGAGTTGCAAACAGATTGGTTGTCAACAAAGAATCCAATTGAATCTGTCAGGTTAACAGGATTTCCAAGCATATCCTTTGCATTTATGCTGAAGTTGATCTCATCATTGTTGTTTATCTTGGATACTTTATCTGGCGTCATTCCTTTGGTCACATTGAGTTTTCCAATTACGGGGAAGGCATAATCTTTTTTGAAACCAATATAACCCGGTTCAGAAATGTCTATTATGAGCATATGATTCCCTAAAGATTCATTAGAATTGATTGTGTAACTGTGATTAACTGGATTAGTGGAATTGCATGGGCCACTAAAAATAATTGTTTCATCCCAACTGATGTTACAGGTGGCGTGAGCAATAGACTCAGATTCATAGAAGATCTCATCAATGATTATGGAAATGTTACTTTGATCATACCTTGATAAAGTATTTCCCTCTTCAGGAATTACTGTTGTATTTGCTGAGATTGTTTTGGATGTCTTAATTATGCGGTTTCCGGAAAATGTTGAGTAGTAGGAGCCTTCATTAAAGGATAAGTTCCACCTATAGGACCCACCTTCGGCTGAATCATCCGGCTCGAAAAGGCAATAGACCCCTGTCTCGTTCATAAATTCATTGCATGATCCCTGAACACCTAAATTAAAATCATAATTAGCCCACCCTATATCGTTGCTATTACCCAAATCATCGGTAACATTACCCTCAAGAAGTACTGTATCACCGGGATAAACTATTGTTCCGTTAGGGGGCCCGACAAGTTCAGGGTAGAGGTATCCTTTGACGTTATAAGAGCACCCGCTTCCTCTTGATATTGTATAAGAGTAGGAACTGCCCTCATAAAAGACTTCAATATCAAAACTTGAATGACCTAAGGGGACATCTAGGTTAGAAAGATTAATTGTCCCTCTTTTTCCTGATGAATCAAGTGTCCCTGTTTCAAAAACATTTCCCCTCCAGGTAATCTCATAAGTAGCTTCACCAGAGATAGGTTCTGATCCGAATTTGACCTCACTGATATTCCAGTGAATCATATAATTATCCATTGGCCCTTGACTCCTGTAAACATCTGTGCATTCAGGGATTACCCCGAATTGTGCGTTCAAATCCTGTTCAACAGAAATCTGATAGATGTTTGATTCTGCCGCTAAAAAATATTCATTTTCAGAGGTTCTGACTTGCCAGTTATATGTTCCAGTATTGTATCCATACAGAGAAAAACCACAGATTCCATCTGCATCTGTAAGTGAGATGTCAGAATATGAATCGTCTAAATAAAGTTTACAGGTAATACCTGCTTGATCTACATTCTCTCCTGAGACAGAATCCTTTACTCTGACTTGAATATGGTCTTTGTTACTTTGTGAGTTGATTATTGTCTGATTCTTTGTGAGGTTAACTATGCCAGCTTCTCGTTTGTTTACGTAAGGCCCAAGAAAGTTCCCCAGAGTCGTGGGTGTGTGGATATTGCCATCAACATTAAAGTCTGTGAATGTAAGGTTATAGTAAGTTTGACCAATAAAGGATTCGTTCAAGGTAAAGTTGAATGCAAACAATCCTTCTTCAGACGTTTTTGTGGCACCTAAGGAAGCTGCTCCATTTGAAAGATTGATTGTAAGAGTGATATTATCATCATCGGAAATGTTAACAAGAATAATCACAGATTCTCCCCATGTAATATTACCTGAAATGCTTGTGGAGTTGAAGACTGGAATCGGATTTGTGGAATAGAAGATTTGGTAATCTGTTTCTCCAAATCTGCCTGCTTTTTCAGTCAGATGGGGCTGAATTATTTTTATGAACAAAGAATCGTTGGATGGCCTTTCTATGCACGATCTAAACACATGCCCCTCAGCGACTTTCTCCAGATTCATGTCAGAGCAATTTGAACCATCCTCCGTCCATTCGTAATCGGTGCCATTTCCAAAATAATCAATAACCTTTACCTTCAGACGAGAAATGTTCCCATTAAAGTTCTGCATAAAAGATACATTTGTAAAATTGAACTTACCATAAACAGAACTTCCTCTAAGGCTTAGGTTTTGGATGACATGCCCTTCCTCTTCATAGGGGCCAATCGAAATACTTATTGCGGGAATGCTATACTCCTGTTCACTATGATTATACCACAGATAATCTGGTTGTCTCTTGGTCATATTATTCAAAAAGAAATCTTTACCACAACCCACGGTACTGCCATTTGACAGAGTCTCGCCCAATTCTCCGATTGTAGGATCATGGGTCGCTTGGCAGGTATACCCGTTGAAGATAAAATAATCATCCTTGATGAAATTGAATTCCTTGGTGATATCACTTATGTGTAAAGGGATGCTGGATTCCGTGTAGTTGATTTTAAGAGGTTTTGTCATATATTTTTGGTTAGCTTCTATTCCATCGGAGTATGGCCATCGAATCTCATCGGTGATCAATTCGTAATCAAATATGTGACTTGCATTATAACTGAAATCAATTTCGAGCTCGCCTAGCGAAATCCACGTATCGTGTGAAGCCCCCATTGTAAAAGGGACGAGAATGTTGCCAGACTTTCCTTCAATAAAGGAGTTTATCTGGGAACTGAATCCTGAAACATTCTCTTTTTCCAAAAGAAAATCTTTGTTCCATACCTCTGAAGAACCAACACTCAGTGTTAAGTTATAAGGTGGCTGAACATAATACATCATAACATCATTTTCAGCTAGAACATATAGTTCTTCCTTCTCCATCTTAGAAAGATTCATGGTCATTATCTGTTCATGGTAAGGTATTTGATTTAGAGTAACAAGAGAATCAAAAGAGGAATCAAAGACAATAATCCTTTGGTTTCCTATGGATACTGCAATTTCTTTTTTTGTATCGCCAATTAAATCCCCTTGAGATATTGAGGTTATCTCGTCTGTAAGTTCAAGTTCTTTAATACAACCATTTTCATTACATCGTAGGAGGTCACCTGTGCCACTTCCTGTGATAAAACCAATAGAGCGATGGAATTCCACCGCATTGCAGGCAAACTTCTCAGGATATCCATCGATGATCCCTCCTGTACTATTGAACATATAAAGTCCAGTGAGCGTGCACACTGCAATCTCATCACCCCGTGTTTCCGTAATGCTATCACCAATGGCAATTTCCTTTATGAATGAATCGACAGTGTAATTCCAGTTTTCCTCCAAAGACAGATTCCTGCTATGGACTACATTCATGGTGTCAGTAAAGATGATATCTCTTGTTTTTTTATTAGAAAAGAGTAATATTCCCACGTAGGCATTATCTTCAAACAGATCAGGGCCGTAAGTTTTTCCAGAAGACTCATTACCCAGTACAATGTTGTAACCAGACGTTTGATTACATCCGTCGCAGCTAATGCTTATATTGTTACCTTCAAAGACATCATCACAGGAAATTGGTTCATACAACCAATCATAGAAAAACGAAGTGTTTGACTTTGCCGTTATACCAAAATCTGAGTTCTTGACCTCATAAAGCCCTGCATGTGAAGACTTCAAATATGAACTTGACATATCCTTTTTAAGATCTCCAAGTATGTTAAAATGATCAGTCAGGTTGCATTGACTACAGTTCAGTCTTACTTCAGTTTCCTCAGAAATCAAGGAACAAGGCAGATCAACTGAAACATTTGAGTGTAACGACTCGGTTGTTGTAATGGAAGAGATGTAAGAGTCTCTTCCATCTGAATCTATCAGTATAGAATAATAGTTATCTTGAGTACATCTAGGACATCTCAAGGAGAAATTGTTTTCACTGGTCAGGTCTTCACAATCAACAGGTGTTGAAATCGTATCATAATCTAGCATGCCTTCAATATCGATTCTTATCCTGGAATTATTACCATCATTTATTAGATTATAGCTTGAATTGATACAATCTGGACAAGAATATTCCAAATATGATGTATTTTCGAGATCTTGGCATGCAACGGCAGTTGTGACCCATTCTCCTTTGTAGGAGTCATTTACTGTAACTTTAACTTTGTAAGACTCATTTGGATAATACCAACCTACATCTGCTGAGCTGTCGGTATTCTCAAGATAGTAAGCAAAATCATATGATTCAGCAGTATTGTTAATGCTGGAGTTATCCTTGATAATACGATAAAAATCCGTTGAATTGCATCCGTCCTGGCAATAAGTAGTCAACGTTGAACTTGTTCCCATTTCTGAACAGTCTACCTCACTGCTTATCCAATCCCAACCGTCTGAACAATGTGTATTTATTTGGGATCCTGAGACTTTGTAATTTTCCTTGAGTGTGAGGGTTAAGTTTCCATGGTTACTACCTTCGTAACAAACCCCCAAATGAACCTCACATTTTCTTGCATTAATATCATCATGTACCCCTAAGGAATCTAATTTAACCTCTAATAGGTCTAGAGTATACTCTTCAGGATTAAAACTAATTTTAGTATGTTCCATATCTTCAGTATTTTCTTCTGTTGACTGAGGATGAGTAAACAAATAATCAGCAGCATGGATTATATCGGAACTACTAATACTATAATTGTTATTATTAGTCGAAAGAATCATATCAGCTCCGGGGTAGTTGAAATTTAAGTCCGAATGAATTTGACATTTGGTAGCCTTAATGGACGGAGGAAGGTTTATTTGTCCCAAATCAAAATGGTATGATTGAAGGTTGTCGATGGTTTCAAACCCATCTTTGCCAGAATAGTTGCTAAAGGCCTTTGAATTACTCATGTTTATAAGTTTATCATTTACTACGTACGTCTTTTCACCTAAATCAAGGTAAAGTGTCTCAGAACATTCTTTCTGATTAAATCCAATCTTGATATCACAAAACTTGCCTTCTACCTCTTCAGGTGATAAGGGTGTAAAAGGAACAGCAACAGGAGACTCATGAATGTTTGCAGCATCTTCCGCTGAAGGATTTGATCCACCTTTCTTATATGTAAGGGATGAAACTGAAGGGACAGTTGGAGAAACCAAGAAACTTTCCGGACCAATGCTTATATTGATAGATTTTCCCATCATATCACCGGTGCTACTCAAAGGTATCTCTAAAGAACAATTTGCCGCATTCATGTTTGGTTCTGAAATGCCTGACCCAGTAAAATGAAATCTCAGAGAGTCTCTGATCGGGTAAAGGCTTTTGAAGGAATCTGCAATGCCCCTGATTATTTTCGAAGACGGTAAATCTCTTGTTTCGATAGTACTTTCTGTGTCGGAAACATGCATCTTAATGTCATTATTTATGTCTCCAATTTGATTTAATCCGATTTTGACAACGCAGGAATAATTCTCTTGATCCGAAACATCATATTCTGCAGGCAGGCTGAATATCAACTGATCCTGGAGGCTATGCAAGCTAGTTACCTGGGAGTGATACCCAATGGTTTTTTCCAAGGGTTCATATTCTATTGCCTTGATAAATTCTGGAGAATACCTCGTGGACTCTTCTGCAATCAAATTCATTTCGGAATCAAAAATCTTAATGCCATCACTCACTGCAATCAGGATCTCTTCTCCAACCGTGTCAAACAAATTCCCGCCATCAATATCTTTTATCTTCTTTGGGCTTGTATAATTAAGGACTGAGGAATTGTAGGTATAACCCAATAAGTCATATCTGCCTGCGATAAGCAACAAGGCACCAAAAGTAGGGCCACTGTAAAGATCCTGCATTGTTGTATCTGCATATGAGTTTATTTCCCAAGATTTCAGACTTTTATTATATAGCGGATTTAAAACAAGGTTGGTAGAACTTACTTTTCCTTGAGCAGGTATTTTTACAGACTTTGTTGTAGACTCCGTAGAATCCACCAGCATACTAAAACCTTTATACCCTGGTTCATTTTCTTTTGCGTCACATACGGCGTAATGTTTCAAAAAAGAACAAATTCTCAGATCAAACATAAAATTATCAAGGTCCAATAAACTTGTTTGTTGTTCATAATAATATTTGTTAGTTATTATCTTGGAAAAACCTCGAAATGTTGCATTAATAGCGTACTTGCCAGTATCTTCTAGAGCATAGATCACTTTTCCCTTGGGATAAATGGATCCATTCCAGTAGAGCGATAATGTATGATTATTCTGTTCCTTTGGAGATTCACTAAATTCATAGATGCGATTCCACCTTTGGTCATGTCCATAAAGTTTTGAAAACGAGATTTGTGCAGGATTTAAATTTTGAAGTGTGAGTGTCCCGGAGGCGGTGGTTTCAAACATTACTGTCCAATTGCCCGTATTTATTCCTGAATCAATAAAGATCTCTGATTCCTTATATATTATCTCAAAATGCTGATCTGAGAGTTTAGGCACTGTCCATTCTACTAGGTCATAGAAGTTGTCATTGTCAATGTCAATTAATTGGACATTGAATCGGGAATCCTCAAGTATATCCACCTTTTTATTCTTATCAAACCAGTAGATTTCAAGATCTTCTTTTTTGATACCAGGAAGTGCACTTGAAGCGCTAATGTTGTAATAGTGGTAGGAGACATTTGAATAAATAGTAATCTGTTTTTTTGTTTTATTGGCATCCTTAGAGCTCAATTCGATTTTGTGAGGTGCAGGCGTGGTATAGGAAATACTGAACGTTCCATTTTTCTGCTTTATGTTCTTTAGTTTAAATGTCTCATTTGTTAAGTTCCCTCTCATAGCGTAGATGTCAGTTGAGGCAATCAGGCGGTGCTCACTTGATCCAGATAAAGTTTTGACCATCAAAGTTTTATTATTAAATGAAGTCACATCTATATCTTCAATCCATTTTACAGGCGCCCCTACTTTGGCAGGCAATTGCTTTCTTCTATTTTGAATCTTGCTACTCACATTTTGAGGTTTTGATAGTGATTCAACTTTAGTATCATTGCCATCATCTTTTGAGTTGTTATTAGAAGGCTTAGTAGACTCATTTACTAGGGTTGAGTTTTTGAGTTTTGTCTCATTTACGTCGCTGTCAGGTGTTGTCTCATTTACCGGGGGTTTTGTCTCATTTACGTCGCTGTCAGGTGTTGTCTTATTTCCCAGGGGTTTTGTCTCATCTATGTCGGTATCATTTATTGGTCCTGGATCATTGATGCTAAGGAACAGAAGCGAATCATTGTCATTGCATGCCTCACTTTTTTCAAAAAAATAACTGCTGTTGTTTATCTGTAAGGAGATAGGTGAAAGATTAAATGTACTGCACACTTGAGAGGGAATAGTAATATATGTGTTATTTGAGGTATTTGCTATGTCAGACAAGTTATAGATCAATATATGTTCGCCTTGTTCGAAGATTGCAGTTGTGTTGGTGACTGAAGGGACTACCAGGATGGATGCACTACTAGATAGTACCTGTACTGCCAAAATTAATATAATGATCTTAAAATAGTACATCAATTGGTTAGCCATATACTTTCCTCTATTATAATCTATAACTTTCTATGTTTGGGATTTATAAAGGTTTCACTTCTTTACAGATTCACCCCTTACAAGGGGGTACAAATTATGAGAAATTTCGGCTTTTTTGATGCCATTTACACCTTAGTGAGGCATACATATGCCCAATTTTTGGGGATGGTGATTATAGAGAACCTTCAAAAAACCCGGCCATAAAGAATATTAGTGTATTCTATTCGGGGTATTGAACATGGTAGAGGTGATTTCCGATGAGTTTTAACCAGTTTAAGACACCAATACCACAAAGTTCGCGGCTTAGGTGACCGTCTTGAACTCATGAAGCAACAGATTAATTAGCAGCCATTCATTCCCCTCGTTCGCCAGGCATATCAGGAAGATAAGAAGTTTGGCGGCCGTCCACACACTCATGAGTTGATCGTGATTCGTAGCATGCTGCTACAGGCATGGATTAAGTGATGAGGAACTCGAGTTCCAATACCACCGTCTCAGTTTGCGTAATTTCCTGGGTTTCCCTGAATCAATTACTGATTTCAGCACTATTTGAAAAGCACGGGAACCCCTCAAGGAGCATCGTGTGGATGACAAAATATGGACAGAACTCCAAAGGCAGCTCAGCCGAAAGGGCTATATAGTGAAGCAAGGAGTCATACAAGATGCATCATTTATTGAGGCTGACCTTGGCAGGATACACCATTACAAAGAGAAACGGGCTCGCAAAAAAGAAGAGAAAATCAGTATACAGAGAAAAAAAAGACGACACATGGATCATAAGGGGTCTTTTTCAATCAAACAGGGTCAGTTGCATTATGGGTATAAAAGCCACATCAAGCTCGATGTGGACAATCATTTGATCAGTCCATACCATATGTCCACTGCGGCTTTGCACGATGGCGAGGTTGAGCTTTTTAGTCCTGCAGACATGGTAGCGTATCGCGAAAAAGAATACTTCGGTAAGCCTCTCCCTGTGCGAGTCAAAGATAAGACCATGCGGCGTGCCACAAAGAATCGTAAGCTTAATGGCAGTCAACAAAAGCGCAACAAGCTCATCGCCAAAAACACCCGGGAGATGGCCTTTTCAGTAATCAAGCTAGTGTCCAGGGGGCTCGCATATATATGAAGACGCTTGCGAGAGTGTGGAGCAAAGAAATGTTTTGCCTACAATCTGTATCAACTTGTCACACTCAAACGTTGCGTGCTAGCTACAGCACTGTCATAAAACATGAAAAATACGATAAAATTTCCTCGAAGTAGAGAGAATTAGAGGTGTAAAACTGCTAGAAAAGAGTCATTTGAGTGATATCAATGTAACATCAGAGAGATAATCAAAGCTCCCACTATTGGACGAAGTTTATAATTTTTTAGAAAAACTGCGGCCCTCCCGCAGGCCCTATCTACTGCATCATATCCAAGAGCGACTCATCTGCCATGAACTCTTCACGTTTGATGTCATCGATTATGAAGTGCATGTCGATCTTGTGGAGGTTGAAACGTTCTTCAAGGTCTTCCCTGAATTGCTCGAGCTCAAAGAGATTCTTGAAGACAACCTCTGCCATGTAGTCAAAGCCATTGGTTATCTTGTAGAGGCTGTTCACATTCAGGTGGGTCTGCAGGTACTGGGCAGCCCGGTGCCGATCCTCCTTATCAAACTTCAGTGTTATGTTTGCGCGGGTCACATACCCTAGCTTGTTGAAATCGATCAAGGAGGTGTGTTTCCTGATGATGGTCTGCTCGAAATCCCTTAACCGGTCAAAGATGGTTGATACTGGAATACCTGTTCTTCGGCTGACCTTTGTCAGGGTTTCCCGGGCGTTTCGCCGGAAGTGGGATAACAGTTGCAGGGTATTGTCCTTCATTTTTGGCCTCCGTTTGTTTTTCGGGTGTAGTGTATATATTCCACCCAAAAGATAAATACTTTTGGCAATTATAACTATTACCGGTAATTACATAATTATTTCCGGAAAAGATGGAACCTACGGGAAGTTCGAACCCATACCGCGAGAATCTTACCCCCAGAAGGGTTATTTTAGAGATTTGCCGGAAACAACCTTTTGAGGTCAGCTCTATTTGTTCCAAAAGATGCGGAGAATCTTGCTTTTGGCAAAAAATAATAAAAAAATCAGCCACCCCATTTTAGAGGACAATCATACTTGGAATTGTTATCCTGTTTTTGCCTTGACTCTTCCCATTTAACCAGGCACAATCAACTGGCGAGAGCCACAATGTGTGGAGTGGATTTGTCTTGGCCCTCCTGATATAATCGCCATAAAGGATCATGTGACCTGCCGAATGGAAGTACCTAGGTATTGGGCCATTCCATCTAGTTTTGTTCATAAGCCCTTGGATTGATCTGGTGGAAGCAAGTATAGCCTACTTTGTCTGTCTTGTTTCCTTTGTTCATCTATGTGCCTCTCTACTGGAGTTCTCAAATCAAGAATCCCATCCGGCCCAATCCTTTCCTGCAGGCTATCTTCATACCTTCTTATCTCGCCGTAGAAATCCATGGGTTTTGGTCCGAAAATCGGACACGCACCAGGAGGATTCAGTTTGTACATATTATCACCCTTCACAAAAGAGGGAGTTGGTGGTCTTAAGTTTTTTGCAATTACGTATTTACTTGATGAACCGAAAACGCTGAACTAAACCGAATTGTTTGCACAGTTGTACCTGTCCAGTGGTCTTTTGTATC
>CAYYOI010000008.1:0-33160 GCA_964473285.1 uncultured Methanosarcinales archaeon
CCTCCTGCAAGGCGGCACCATTTTTTTTTAAGTATCGGAGATACTGGATATAACGAAAATTTTATATACCGTAAATACCGGGGGTACACTTAGGGGGTGTAATTAGTGAGAATTACCAAAAAGTTAGCTGAAACTGTCATATCCGATATTATCGGCGATGACGCACTGGCGGTCATACAGACACTATATAAGAAGACCGATATTTCTGAACTCGACCTTGCTGATCTTTATGGTGGAGACATAAATCATGCCAGAAACATCCTTTACAGGATGCACAACAACAACCTAGTCTCCTTCACCAAACGCAAGGATAAGGAAAGGGGATGGTATATCTATTACTGGACCCTGAATACCCGCAGGATAAAGGAGCTTGCAATACAAGTCAATGAAGAGAGGCTTGACATGGTCAAAAAAAGGCTCAAAAGAGAGAAAGACCACATATACTATAGCTGTTGCAACAGTTGTGTAAGGCTTGACTTTGATACAGCGATCGACTTCAGCTTTAAATGCCCTGAATGCAGTTCCCTTCTCATGGAAGATGACAATTCACAGAAGATCTCAGTCCTTGAGAAGGAAATGGAAAAACTGGAAAAGATCACTGCTTAAACATCCATTTGTTTTTTTTCTTCAATTCCTCAACAATTAATTCTGGTCTGTAGACACCAAGCTCAGTTATCACTCCGCTAATTATATCCGGATGAACAAAAGAGAAGGCAGGATTCTTCACATTGATTCCTGCAGGTACTTCTTCCCACACCTCTGCTGGATCCCTTTGTTCGATCTCCTCATCATACCCCACAACAGATAAGGGATCGAATTTCCATGAATGGGTGCAGCTATACACAGGAATATCCAGTTTATGCGCAAGCCCGCAAATCACATCACTTCCCACTTTATTAGCAACAGAGCCCTCACAACTCAATGCATCACACCCTATAAGAACAATGTCCGCTTTGGAGAGCGCATAATGCATCGCAGAATCCACATAATGAGTTACAGGTATCCCAAGTCCTGCCAGCTCTTTAGCTGTTTTTCTTCCCTGGAATCTAGGCCTTGTTTCTGTATTATGTACCTCAAACCTTTTCTCCTTCCAGGCATTTGCAAGGATTCCAACCACTGTCGAACTATGGCAATGAGTATAGACCACCATCCCATTCCTGATCTTATGGGCACCATATTCACAGATCATCTTATGCCCTTTATTAAGAATATCCTTCCCTTCCTTAACACCTGAGACCAGATCATGCCTCTGGAGAGCATACCTCACAGCATTTCTTAACAAAGGCTCTGTAGGTCGTGCTTCAAAGAGCTTATCCCGTGCCTCTTTTAAGTCAATTCCTTCATTCCTGGCTGCCAAAAGTGCATCAAGCCCAGCGATAGCTACTGCCTGTGCACCCTGAATTGTCAAAGAATGGATATCAGAAAGAATATGAGAAAAAGAATTCATTTCTTTGATTTCTTGGAAGCCTTAGTACCCTTTTTAGTGCTTTTTTTGGTACTCTTTTTAGTACTTTTAGCTTTATTAGGTGCTGTAGCTGCTTTTAGATTTTGCTCAATTGAACGCTCTTCTTTCTCGATCTTTAGCTCCTCACTAAGAATCCGGCTCGCAAGATTCTCAATATGAATCTCAATCCTGCTTATTCGCCGCTCCATAAGCACAAGAATCCGCAAAGAATATACTATAGCAGCCAATACCCCAATAATAATACTGATTGTCACTTCCTGTAATGGTAAAGTCATGATTCCACCTCTTTCGATTATAAGAGTGCTTTGAATATCATACTATAAAAAAGTTTCGAGACAAGGATACTAATATACACACTAGGTCAGCTTCCTGTGAAACAAAAATTTACGCCCAAAAAAAATGAGAGCGTTTCTAAATAAAAAATCTCCAATGGAAACAAAGGGGGGCAAAAAGAAATTGGTCTCTTTAGGACAAGCCATTATACTGTCTACAAAAGGAAGATCAAGGATTTCCAGTGGAAACAATGGAGGGCATGTCATTCCAGCAGTGATATTAAAATAAAGCTATTACAAGACAAAAGTGTTTATAATACACTAGACATCCGGAAATAAGATATAAAAAAACCAGAAAACCCTGATATACCATGGACGCCCAGGAACAAATCATTCTTTTTAAGGAATTTATTGAGCAAGAATACATGTCAGAGCTTCTTGAATGCTCCAGGAGAGGAAAGAAAGCTCTCAGGCTGGATTTCAAAAAACTTGCTCTTTTCCACCTGAAGCTCTCTGACCAGCTTCTCGAAACTCCCGAAGAAGTAGTGAAAGCTGCCGAGGTAGCCCTTGAACAGTTTGATCTTCCTGAAGAGCAAAAATTCAGGGTACGGTTCACAAACCTTCCTGAATCCCAAAAGATCCTCATAAGGGATATAAGAAGTGAACATCTTGGAAAATTCCTCTGGATAGAAGGGACTGTAAGACAAAAATCAGATGTCCGTCCCCAAGTTACCTCTGCCCGCTTCGAATGCCCAAGTTGTGGTAATGTCATACCTGTGCTGCAGCTTGATAATAAGTTTAAGGAACCCAGCCGCTGTGGCTGTGGTAGAAAAGGAAAATTCAGGCTGATATCCAAGGAACTTGTAGATGCACAAAGTATCATGCTTGAGGAAGCTGCAGAAGACCTGGAAGGCGGAGAACAGCCAAAAAGGATGAAATTATTTCTCAAAGAAGATCTAGCAAGCCCTCTCTCTGACAAGAAGACAAATCCAGGTACACGGATCACTGTAAACGGATTCGTAAAGGAAGTCCCTGTTGTCCTTCGCACAGGAGGCCAAAGCACCAAATTTGACCTCATGATAGAGGCCAATTTTGTAGATTCCGTAGGAGAAGAATTCCAGGATATCAAGATTAGTGAAGAAGAAGAAGAAGAGATCAAGCAGATTGCCTCATCACCTAAGGTAATCAAACGCTTGGTTGAAAGCCTTGCCCCCTCCATCTACGGCCATGATAAGATAAAAGAAGCTTTGATGCTGCAGCTCGTGGGAGGCGTCAAGAAAAAGCGTGACGACGGTGTAAGGACGCGTGGAGATATGCATATACTACTCATTGGAGACCCAGGAGCAGGTAAATCACAACTGCTAAAAAGGATTCACACCATCGCTCCAAAATCCCGCTTTGTAAGTGGGAAAGGGGTTTCCGGTGCAGGACTTACAGCAACAGTTGTAAAGGACGAGTTCCTTGGTGGATGGGCCCTGGAGGCAGGAGCCCTTGTCCTGGCAAACAAAGGCCTTATCTGCATAGATGAGCTTGACAAGATGGCCTCTGATGACACCAGCGCAATGCACGAAGCCCTGGAAGGTCAGACCGTCACAGTCTCAAAGGCAAACATCCAGGCAACTCTCAAATGCGAGACAACTGTCCTTGCAGCTGCAAACCCAAAATTCGGAAGATTTGATCCATATTCAAAGACAATTGCTGAACAGATAGAACTGCCAAGCACACTGATAAACAGGTTTGATCTTATCTTTCCCATAAAAGATCTTCCTGATCCTGTAAAAGACGAGAAGCTTGCCCGTTTTGTACTCAGTCTCCACAAGGATTCAGAAAGTGTCGATGCAGAGATTGACACTGAAATGTTCAGGAAATACATCTCTTATGTCCAAAAACAAAAACCAGAACTCACAGAAGGGGCGATAAACGAGATTGTTGAATACTACCTCAAGATGAGAGGGTCTGGACAGGGAGAAGGATCAGTCAAGTCAATACCTATCTCAGCAAGGCAGTTAGAAGGTTTGCTAAGGATGGCTGAAGCATACGCAAAGATACGCCTTAGCGACAAGGTAACAAAACGAGACGCCAAGAAATCAGTAGAACTTTTGGATCACTGCCTGCGCCAGATAGCCTATGACGAAGAAAGCGGAACTATAGATATCGACAGGATCGCAACCGGTGTCACGACAGGCGAGCGTAGCAAGCTTTCCACAATAAAAGGTATAATCCAGGAATTGGAAGACAAGATAGGAAAGACAATACCTATTGAAGACATAATCTCTCTTGCCCTTGAAAAAGGCCTTGATGAGGATCAGGTCGATACTACCATAGAGAAATTAAAAAGATCAGGAGACATCTTCGAGCCAAAGCGTGGCTTTATCAGCAGGATCTAATTAAGATTCAGATAACCATCAACATCTCTTATTTCCTGATACCCATATACCCATACAAGCCCGTTTAAGGGGTCACCATGGCATTCTTCAGGATCTATTACAGTCCAGCTAGTAGAAGCCTCATTACCTGAAAAAATCGCAGTCAGGCTTTCCATGAAAGATTCGTCTACTCCTTCACCCTCACAACTACGATATATCTCTACCTGGACTGTTTCCTGGTCACAATCATTTCCGTGAATATTGATATCTACTGTTTCCCCTTCTGACACAGAATTTGCTGAAAATTCAGCTGAAACAATATCGCAGGTTTTACATTTATCATCTCCAAACTCTGCACACACATTGTTTCCCCCACAAGAAAGGCAATAAGTACCACCACTACAATCAGAATGAGTTGAGCATGATTTATAGCATTCTTCCTCAACACATGTATCCAAGGTATCACAATCTGAATCAACATCACAATTTTCATCTATTTCAGTCAATGTTTTACAAAGGTTGTCCTTACATAGATTAGTTCCGCACTCTGCATCAGAATCACACTGTTTATAACAACTCCCTCCTGTACATATCTCATCTTCTCCACAATCTGAAGAAGAAGTACATATCGTCGTACTTTCCCCATTTGTGGGGCTAGTTCCTATTGATGTTCCATCAGAAAGATATAGAAAACAACCATCATAATCACCAAATGTCTCCCATGTCTTTGTCCCTGATACAGGGGATTTATTGATTTTTGCATGATGCGGCGAAGGTGTATATGTAAGATCAACATAATTTCCAGTTGAATCCTCAAGTCTCATATAAAAATCAATTCGATTATCTTCACAGGATTGCACAGAATAACTGCACGTATACTCTGTTTGCCCATTATCAAGCTCATTCATTGAAATACTTACATTTGCGTAGGTCTTTTTTTCTTTATCCGTACATGGGTTAGGACCCTGAGGTGGTTCTGTATCTTCATCATCATTATTATTAGGAGGAGGGTATGCACCTAAGCCATCATTCTGAGGGTCCTCTTCCTCACAACAGCAGCCTGCTATAAAGATTACTAATATCAAAGCAAATAAATATCTCATGAATATCTTTCTCGTGATTGGCCTTTATTAATTTTTCGAGCATTTTTTAATTAAAAGTACTAAACTCCCTTACATGATAAGTTTGCAAGAGATTCCTTTCGAAATCGAGCCTGTTTTCTGGACACTTGCTTTTCTTGTCTTTTCACTAGGATACCTCCATAAATCAAAAAGACCTGGTCTCTTGGCCGCAACCCTTATCGGAAGCTTTATAGGAGGAAAACTAGCATACATTTTCCTAAAAGGAGGCTCCCTTGGGATACTCGGATATGACTCCATTGGATTTCCTATAGGAGGTATCTTAGCATTTCTGGCCTATGGCTACAAAAGATTCTCAATAAAACTGCTTGCAAGAGAAGCAGACAATATGGCACTATTCGGAGGCCTTTTCATCTTCATTATTCGTATTGGATGCTTCCTGGATGGGCATCTCCTGGGAAAAATAACACAAGTCCCATGGTGCATCTCAAAATTTGGCCATTGCGTCCATCCTGTGGGTCTTTACTACAGCTTATCAGGCCTTGTAATCTTTATTTTCCTCTGGTACAAGAAAAAACGGTTTGATGGAGAAAGATTTTTCCTCTTTATCATCCTCTTTTCGACCTATCGCTTCATTTTTGACTTTTTCAGATTGTTCCCTGACCAGATGTGGGGTCCACTTGCCAACCGCCAATGGATTGCCTTGATTGGCATGGGATTCATAATTATAGTCTTATATAACTACAGGTTCATGAAAAAGAAGAATCTATCTTTCCTGGATATTGAAAAATATAAGAAAGAACTGAATTTCTTGGATTTCAGGAGAAAGAATGTACGCAAAAGCAAGTGATGGAACCAAAATACATTATAAAATTAAAAAAAGAGGAGAACAAACAATCCTCATATTATCTCAGATAGGTTTGAATCTTACTGCACTTGAACCTTTAGCGGATTCTTTTGCAGGAGACTTCACAATAATATTTTTAGAACTAAGAAATCACGGCAAATCTGGAAAGGGAAAAGTTTCCATAAAAGGTTTCATGAAAGACATTGAAGCTGTAGTGAAAAATGAGAAGATTAAAGATTTATTCATTCTGGGAGCGTGTTTTAATAACCCGCTCGTTGTTGAGTTTGCGCATAGATTTCCTACTAAAGTAAAAGGGATAATACTATGCAACTTGACTATAAAGGAATTCGCAAATCTAAAGATAAGGGCCTGCTTTTCCATCCTAAGGCTTTTTGAAAGCCTTCTAAGACTATTAAGCGCATTTCATACTAATAAAAAGAGATATATTGACATGAAAGATGTACAATTAAGAGGGATAATTCACTCAATCTACATTGTACACAAGATGACGAGTGTTAAAGTTTTTTTAAGAACATTAGACCTACTACAAAAATATGACTTGCTTCAACGTATAAACTCTCTAAGTATACCTGCACTAATATATCAAGAAGAAAAAAGCGAATATGGGGGGATGAACATATTAAGAAACATTAATAACAAAAAGCTTACCAAAATCACAGGAATTAATCATATACCTACCGATAAAGAATTAAAGGATTTTAGGTCTTTTATATTCAGAAACTCACAAAGCTAAGAAACTTATTAAATCATAAGTGGCAAAATTTCAGAACATACAAGAGAAAATCAAAGATTAAATTTTCTTTTCAATAATTCACAACAAGAGTATATATGGCCTTTTAGAAATGGCTTTTTCAAAAATTCGTGTCCATTAACTTTTGGGAAATAATCTTTAAACCTTCCTTCAAAGATTGTTGTAAATGTACCTATCTCAAAACTAAAATGTGCATCGCTTGATGCAATTATAGGTTTCTTATTCTTCTTTGCAAAATCTACAGGATCGATTGCATTATAGACTGTCCTACTATTAAATCCCTCAATAAAATCTATATCCTCCATCAGATTAGGGACATTCAAGAACTTATAAAAACGAGATCGTGTTATATCAAAAGGATGGGCAACTCCCACTATGGCTCCTTGCCTTTTAACTTCCCTTATAACATCAAAATATGACCTTTCTTTAATTTCTTCCTCCACTCCCAAAACAATAAGCTCACAAAACTCTGTCTTGATTTCAGCTCCAATGATTATATCAAGTTTGGTTTTATTCAATTGCTTTGCAACTACAGCCCCTTTTATGGTATTATGATCAGTTATAGCAATACCATCAAGACCTTTACTTATGGAGTTCTTTATTATCTCCTCTGGCAGCATATTACTGCAAGGAGAAAATCTTGAATGGATATGTAAGTCATATTTCATTTTAATAAAACAGGAAAAATATCCTTTGTATAAAATAGCTTCGATATTTGAATGACAAAACGATAGTAAACAAAAACAAAAAATTTACTACAATTGAAAAACCAAAAAGAGTCAGAATAAATGAAAAAAACACAAAAACATAACTCATTCTCCTAAGTGTATTTTCGTTATATTTTCTTAACAATGGTCGGATTTTTGGTCCATCTTCCTTTTTTTCTATTAACCTCTTCACAACAAAAGTAGTTAACGAGAAAAGATAACCACTAACAAAAACAGGCCATAAGGAAAGATTCATCCCTTGAATCATAAAAGACCCAAAAAATATTTTTAAGGGAAGTGTAAAGCTTATGATAAAAACATCTAAGAATAAAATATGCTTAAAAAAAAGAGTATAAACAAGGTTCAGAAAAAAGAAAAGCAAAAAGAAATAGAATAAAGTTAGATCATAGAAAAAAGAAAAAACAACTGTACTTACCAATACTATTAAAGCATAAAACCCAGTCTCTTTAAGGTTTTTGACCCTGTTTTTTTTATGTTCGCTATGTTTATCAAATCGTCTGTCAAAGAAATTATTCAAGGCATAGATTCCTGTATAAAATAAAATAAATAGAAATAATGGAAACAAGACTATTTTTCCACTTAATAGCATTCCTAGCAGAACCCAGCAAGCACCATAGAAAGAGAGCTGTATCCTCCACTTTTGGATTAAAGTTTTTTTCATTCTTTCCAAATTCCTGTTTTTTGCTGAAACTAATCTTCCAAAATTTACATCATTACCTGGTAATATGAAAATTCCAATCACTAAGCACTCTTGAAATACCCCCTGCTCAAATACAAGTACTTAATCCATGAAATTGGAGTATTCATCTGTCCAATGGAGCGGGTAAGAAGATTCCTCCAGGAGTAGAATCTCCTATAGCCCTTGGATATCCCTTCAAGCATATCTTCGATATCCACTTGTTTTGGGTCAACAAGATAATCATAAACCAACTCATTTTTCTTCGATTCATACAAAGGGGTTCCCGAAAACGCGGCCAGTGAGTGAAAATTAACCATATCGATCTTATTCCTGAGACAAAAATCAACGGTCTTATCTATATCAGAAAGCTGGTCATGGTCAAAACAGAATATGAATCCAGCCCATACAATGATATTATTACGTTTCAAGGTATGGATACATTTCTCAAATTCTTTCATTTTGCCTTTCCTGGAAACCTCATCCAAGGATTCCTGATTAAGGCTTTCAATCCCCACAAAAAGCCTTTTGCAACCCGAACCTCTTGCCAATTGTACCAGTCTTTCATTCTTTGCAAAATGGAGAGGTACTTGTGCTCCCCATCTAATACCCAAAGGCTTGAGTGCTTTAAACAATGATTCTGCAAATCCCATATCAGCCACCAGATTATCATCCACAAGACACTTTTTGCATTATTGATCCTGATCTCCTTAACAATATCCTTTATCTCTCTATGTCGTATATTTTTCCCTGAAAATTTCGAGACAGTGCAGAAATCACAGTTATGCGCGCAACCACGTGAGGCCTGGACCAAAAGCGGCATGCTCACATAAAAAGCTGGTTTTTCCTGTCTGTATCTGGGACCTACCAAAGGAAATTTCTTCATATCAATAATTCCTCCATGATAAATCACTTTAAGTTGCCCATTAGAAAAATCATCCAACACTTTCAGCCAGATTTCTTCAGCCTCTCCAGTAACTATACTATCAGCGTGCATTGCTGCCTCTTCCTGCTCAAAAGTTGTATGAACCCCTCTTATTACTACCTGCATTCCACGTTTCCTGAAAAAATCTGCAAGGTTATATGCTGACCCAGCAGTAAAAGAAGAACATGTGATACCAACCAGATCATACTTTCTTCTCAGAATCCTGTCAAAATTAGCATCGATTATATCAACATCCCATCCTTTGGACAATTCACCAAGAACACTTAAAGATAAAGGTACAAGCCGGTATGGCATCACATACGAGAATCTCGGTTGTATCAAAGCAAGCCTCATATTAAAAACCCCTGTTCTTTTGCAAGTTTTCCAATCCTATCCACAAGCTCCAGGTCAAACTGTTTTCCCACGCAAAAATGCTTATCATGCTCAGCCATTCCCAGAATAAATGCCTCTGCCATGCATGCATAAACCTGGTTCTTTCCAAGATCAAAATCTATTCCAAAATCAACCTCCCCCGGAACTTGCACAACACCCCCTTCAAGAAGAGTTATATCATCCCGAAAAATATTGCGGGAAATGTCTGATGGTTTTGCAGCATCCAGTACCAAGGCTCCTGTTTTTAGCTGTTCCGAATCAATGACACTCCCGATTGTACTAGATGCTGAAATTATTATGTCAGCATCATAGACCTCATCAATATTTTCCCTTTTCACTTTTACAATATCATAATCACTGGAAAGCTGTGAGACTGCTGAACCGATGGCTCCATCCCCTCCGATAATCGCAATCTTTGATTCTGCAGTAAAATAAGGCCTTGCCTGCTCCATCACTGAATATACAGTAAAAGCCCTTCCGGTTGTAATCCCAACAGGGCTATCTGAGACCAAATCAACACCTTGATTGCTAGCAATAGCAGAATAGGCCCCAAGACTCATGATGCCAACTCCTTCCTTATGAGCAAGTTTGCAGGCATCCAGTAAGCGTTTTCTCACAAATCTTTTTGGAAGGGTTTTCATCTGATGAGCAGTCAAAGGAACTATTATTATCATGCTTTCATGCCCCGCAATATTAAATCTGGATTGAACAAAAGGCTTAATATGAGCAGTCACTCCAGATATGATCTTATCTGGAATAAATGTTCCCCATATTCTTGCACCCATGTACCAGGACCTTCTTATATAAGACAGATCCAATGGATGCATCAAAAAAGCTGATTTCATTTATCATACCACTCAGGTTTTTTCCCGTACTCTATCACATTACTCCCCTTCACTACATCTATTACTCCCCTGTATAATCCCTTCAAAAGCTTTTTGGTAAGAGACCTTTGAATACACCGCTTTCTTTCATCCTTTTCCATAAACGCCCGAACATATAAGGTTGGATGAAATATATAACTTAAAAGACATCCCTTGAACCACCAATCCAATTGCTCACGTGTCATTTTTTTTGTGCCCATGACCGGCCGATGCAGGTTCCATGATATGAAATCCTCATTTGTAAATTCAGAGGCATATTCCTCCCAAAGCTCTGTTCCAGGATAAGGTGTAAAAGGGAGGATAAACTGGAAATCACAGACATTCCGGTATATGAATCTCTTTATATCCTTAAGTTCTTTTCGCCCGTCATCAGGCATGCCATAAATGAGTGTAGCAATGGTATAAACCGAACTATAATTGCGTAATATACGAAAAGCATTCAGGCATGTCTGGTAATTCTTGTTTTGTGCCCTCAGTTCATCATTATCTTGAGCATTCAATCTCTCCATACCCACAACAGATTGAACAAGACCCATATCAACCATCTGCTTTAATATCCCTTGCTTCTCGTCACGGACAATACAGTCAGCACGCATCCATGCAGTATGATTGACAAAAAGATCGTGTTTCTTTAGAAGATCAAAATATTCCTTGTTCCACCTGGGATCAAGATTGAAGGTGCCATCAACCCAATTCAATGTCTTTCGCCCATAGTGCTCCACAAGCAGACGCGTTTCCTCAAAACTTCTCCTGGCAGACTTGGTTCGGTAACAACTCCTTCCCTTATGGCTATACAATGCATTGATACTGCAAAAAGAGCAGCCCCCGCTGCATCCCCTTCCATGTTCGATAGCTGCATAATCCTTATGGTTAGAGCTGTCCACACCATATAATCCCATTGGTAACAGATCATAGGCAGGTAATGGTATTAGGTCCATGTCAACAGGCTCTTGCTCAGGAGTTTCTTTCAATGTGCCCTTCTCAAGATAAGATAATCCGTAAACATCAGATAAAGAAAAAACAGTCTTTTCCCCTCCAGTTATATAATCAGTAACATGTTTTTTTCCTGCAAGAACTGCAACCAATTCCAAAAGAACCTGTTCGCCCTCCCCCCTGACAATATAATCAAATCCCCAATCCTGTAAAGCCTTCAATGCCTTATATGTGAAGAAATAGCCTCCCCCGACAACAATAGTACTAGGATATTTCTCTTTGATCATTCCTGCCAATCGAATGGCCTCATGCGCTGAAGCAGTCTCATCCCCAAGACATACAACATCAGCTGAAAAATCCTTTAGTTCTTTTTGCAGGCTTGCCCATCCTTTCTTTTCAACAAGGCAATCCAGGATTCCCACATCAAATCCGTTTGCTCGGAGCACAGCTGCCATTGAAGCAAAACCTAATGGTTGCCAGAAGCTGCTGGACTCAGAATTCCAGGGCCACAAGTACCGAGGCGGCCGCACCATGAGTATTTTCATATCCAAAGCGACCCATTGCGGCTTTTTATTTTTTACCCAATTCATATTAAAAAAAGTATTACCAAAAATATTATAAAAAATCATTAAAAACTAATGTAAATTATTATTTAAAAAGGTATTTAAGATTATATTAAAGAAAATATAGATAAAGTTATTAATAAAAACATTTAAAAAGGTATTAATCAAATACACTTCATGGTCAAACGCAGGGTTCAGCAGACGAACAAATCGCAATTCACCCTTACGATTCCAAAAACGTTTGCTGAACTTCTGGGTTACTCAAAAGACACAGTTCTTGCATTTTCTATGGAAAGTAATAGAGACATCACTCTGAAACCTGCAAAGAGAGCAAACAAATCCACAAGGATGAAAGTGCAAAGAACTTCAAATGACCAGTTTATAGTGACTTTTCCAAAGCACATCGCCTATGTGCTTGACATAAGAAAAGGTGATACCTTAAGCTTCACCCTTTCCGAAGAGATGGAACTTGTATTAAAAAAATAATTTGTATTGAAAAATGAAAAGAGGTCAGATAACAGTATTCATAATCCTAGGATTAGTTATCCTTATATCAATAATGTTAATTCTGGTCCTCACCTCCCAGGATAAGGAAGATTCTCCTCCTGTTTCTACCCAAGAAGCCCAAAAGATAAATGTGTACGTCCAATCATGTCTGGAAGATGTAAGCACACCTCTTATTCATAATATTACAAGAAATGGGGGAACCCTAAACCGGACACGCCTGGATAATATAACTCATCAAAATATAACATATCCTTATCATTGCAGATATGAAACAGGTAGTGGTTGTGTGAATGAGCTTATTACAAGAACAAGTATAGAAGAAGAACTCAATAAAAAAATAAGGGAAGATATACAAGGATGCGTCAACCTATCTAGTTTTGAAGAGACAGGATATACTATAGAAGAAGGAACACCTTCTGTTTCCACAAACATAGGAGTAAATGAAGTATTCATCACGATAGATTATCCCATACGCCTATCCAAATTTGACTTTTCAATACGAACAGATGATATAAGCATATCTGTAGAAAGCTTTCTGGGTTATTTATTTGATCTTCGCACACAGATATTGAACTCTGAGATTCAGGATGAATTATTTGACATAGATAAATGGATGAGATACAATGGAGATACATTCATTGAAAGGTATCGCCCATACCCTGATACAGTATACAAGATAAATCGCTACAATACCAAGACAAGACAGGATGAAGAGTTCAGGTTTGCAATAGAAGGATTAGATACTGTTGAATTTGTCGAACAACCCTATGATCTTCCTGAAGAGAGTTATAATGGATATTGTATAACCCCTGATAATAACTGCCATTTTAACCCCGAAGATACAGGAGCCTGCAATGATGCAGGAGGTCAAATCTCCTCCAGTCCTTCAAAAGATCAATGTATTGGAACATCAAAAATAATGGATAGAGCTGGAAAAGAATTGCCAAGATTGATGAGATACCTCACAGAATGCACTGATGGGGTATGCAAAGATTGCCCTGATGGCCACAAGCATGGAGAATCCTGGTGCCATTATGAAGATCCTGTGGGTAATGGATGGGACACTCCTGGATCAAGACATTATGTCAAGAAATGTTTTGACGGAAAGATTATCTTGGAACCCTGCAGGGATTACCGTGAAGAGATCTGTGTAGAAGACGATACTATGCAAAGAGCCATCTGTAAACCAAACAGGTGGCAGGATTGTGCTGCTCAGACAAATGAAGCAGACTGTGAAGACAAATCTTTGAGGGATTGCTCATGGACAGAAACACTTGCAGATACAACAACCCCCACCTTTGGTATAAAAAGACAGGATCACTTATGCCATCCAAAAGTGCCTCCTGGATCCAAGCACTGGATTCTGCCTGTCAATGATGTATGCCAGGTAGCAAGCGAATACAGGGAATGTGACGGTTTCTACTGCCCATCTAAGATGTATGATAAGATTACACTGAATTGCATGTATCAAGGGGATTGTGGAGCAAGCAGAAACTTTTTAGGAACATTCAGTGATAAAGGGTTCCTCACAGTAAATCAGACACCTATATTCTACAGTGTTAATAAGAGCTTCGAGGAAACCAGCATACCATTACAAGGCCTCAGCATGCATCAACAATCCATACCCTCTTCTGTTTTTGATAATCCAAATGGTACCCCTGACTCAATAATGACTGCAATGGAGGAATTCATAGACGAAGCGAGCGGGTGGGATGCATGCGATTTCTGTGATTGTGTTGCAGGAGTTCCTGTAGGAGATTGTTCTCAGGACAAATTGATCACTTATCCTTTCCTATGCTTAAGCTGGGAAGCCCCTGATGGCGCATCTGACTGCGAACAATGTCATAACATGACAGGGCCTTGCACAGAATACCGCTGCAAGAGTATAGGCAAACGATGCATATATGAAGAAAGAGATGGCTTTGGATTTTGCAGGACACCTGAACCTGACACAACAGGTCCTGATGTGACCTTCATCAATGCGACCGGTAAAAATACCTCTTTTGAATATAACCCTTCCTCTTTATGGGATGGGATAAACTCAAGAGAAGTCAATGAATACTGGCTTTGCAACGAGGATTGCAATGATGATTTTACCGGAGATGATGGAATTGAAGCAAATTCAAGAATCTCAATCTCATTCAACCTCTCAGAACCTGCAAAATGTAAGGTATTTCCCCTTCCGATTTGGGAATATGATGAAATCCCTCTTTTCGCAACACAGGACTATACAAGCACCTTCAACACAACCTACAAATATACGCATACGATAAGGTCCACTGATAGAATGAAAGAGTATCTTGAAAGCATATCCTCTTATGCAAGTTTCTACATGCTCATAAATGCAAGCAGGATAGATAATTTAGTATGGTCAATGACACATTCAACTGCTGAATTATTATCTGATTTTGGTGAAGACCCTTCTCCTGCTTATGAGCTCTATGACAATTTCAGTATGAGTGTCCTCCCAAAAATAGAGGAATTCCTGAACCCTATCCAGGAAGGGATGTTCAGGTATATTGCACAGACAGAATCTAAGCAACAAAGCCTTTTCATCAAATGTAAGGATAGGGCAGGTAATGTTCAAAAAGAGGAATATCTGATAAAATATACAATTGCTGAAGACAGGACACCACCCAAAATAAGGCATATATACCCTGCAAACACCAGCTCCATTGATGAAGGGGAAAATATAACTGTAAGATTCAATGAGCCTATACAATGCAAGTATGATTATGATGAAAACAATTTCTCTGAAATGACAGATTACATGGATTGCCCAATTTCGATATTTGATATATTCAAGCAAGGCTACTCATGCACCATGCAAATGGAATTCGAAGATGACCCTGAAGATATCTTCATATCATGCCTTGACCAGCCAGCAATAGAATACGGTTTCAATATCACCTTGCAAAATACAGGGAGTGGTCCTGTTAGTATAATCCCTCAACCCCCAGGAATTACTAATTACATAAAGGAAGAAACAGGCTCACTTACCATAAGAAAGCCTTTCAATCTTCCAGAAAATTGGACTCTTGCTTATAGTACAGGTAATGAGATGGACCTTAATCTAAACCTCAGTTTTGAATATTATTGCAGGTATTCAAACAAAAGCGAACCATTCACTGAAATGCATAACGCCTTCTTGAATTATGGTGAGAGAGTCATTACGACATTTGAAGATATTGATTCAACACCTGAAACAAAGCATATAAGATGTATCAGAAAAAGAGATGTTACAAGAAATGAAGGAAACTATAACCTTCAATACTCAGAGGATATCTGACGCCTTATGAAATGAACATCTACTTTATTTGAGAGAAGCTTTCTCATGACTGGTGCAAATACATCTTTACTTGCATCAACAATTACAACTGGCCCTTTTACAGAAAGATTCTCAACCCCACAGATCTTTTTTAATTCCAAAAGAATTTTCTTGTTGACTTTGCAGCCTATCTCAAAAGAATTTGAAAATTTAGGTGGACCAGAATATACGACTTGGCCTTCTTTCAGGTAGATTATCTCATCACATACAGACAGGATATCATCCAGATCATGAGAACTTATAACATAAAGGCTCTTTCTTTTCCTGATAAGATTTTTCACCAGGTTTGTCATTTCCGGATCCAGTCCGCTAAAAGGTTCATCCAAAAGAGTTATATCTGGGTGTCCAAGTAATGCTATCAATATCCCCACAAGCTTTTTCTTTCCATGAGATAGATTTCCTATCCTGTAAGAAAGGATATCCTGCAATGAAAGTTCCCTTACAAGATCAAGGACAGGCTCTCCCTTCACTCTGGAAAAAAAATCAAGGATATCAGCGACCTTTTCATTTTCAAATCCCTCGTCCTGTGGAAGAAGACCTATTGAACCTTTCCTTTCACAAAACCCTTTTGTCGGATGTATAAGCCCTGCAATTATGGAAAGCAATGTTGTTTTTCCTGCGCCATTGGGCCCGAGAATACCAACTGAATCTTTGAATTCAAAATTAACCTCTTTTAGGGCATGCTTAAACCTATATCTCTTTGAAATGTTTTCCAATCTTATCAAAAGTCAGCCACCTCCATATAAAACCACGCCAATAAGAAGCAAAGTATTGAAAAACAAAAAAATACAATCCCTGAAAAAAAGAGATGAAAATCTATATCAAAAGAGATATGATACAAGAGAGACAAAGAAGAAGGTATAATCATTGCTCCAAGAAAAATCAAAGAGACTATCAGAGCATGATTCCTGAATAAAAAAGAGATCATTGTAAAAATAGACACAAAGAATAACCCATAGAAAAAAAGGAAAAATAATGAAACAAGTACAAGTGGCTCAAGAGAAAAGTGATATATGAAAGGCATTATTGCAATTATAAGTATATAAGACAATATTATCAAAGCATTGCTTGCAAAAACACCTGCAACAAATTTTTTTCTTGAAAGGACACTAAGATAAAATCGGTTTATAACAGAATGATTATCATATGCAATGAGAAGTGAAATCAAAGGAAAAGCTATTATCAAACCATAAAACAAAAAACTGAAATACAAAGGTATTTGCAGTTTACCTGTAAAAAACGAAAGAAAGAACATTTTTTTATAATCTATATGAAAAAGTGAATAGAATCCAAGCAAAGATACGACTAAAAGGATAACTGAACGAAAAGACTGCTGCTTGTTCCGGTATAGGATCCATTCAATCATTTAGATTCTCGCATGATTGCCTCATGTGTTTATTATTTATTTCTTTGCATGCTTCCCCGTCACCATTTGACCCGAATTTAAGATAACAAAAATCTGCAACAGAAGATGAATCAATATAATTACAAAAATGCTTATTGCCAACTGAATGAGCAAGGCTCCTGAAACAGAAATCTTTTTTGTATCCGGCAGATATTTCACTGCAGAATTCTCCTGCAACATCCTGATCATCCTTTAATTCATCCAGCCCCTCCTTGATCTCAGCAGAAGTGAGTTCCTTTTCTTTGCAATCCTCGCATGAAGTATCCTCTCCTTCTTCGCAAACCCCATTACCACAACATGGTACAATCTCTTTATAATAACATTCTCCATCAATGCACACTCCTTTTGTACAGATATTCCCATCATCGCACTCACCACATGTATCATTACATGGTGAACAAGGACCTCCGCAATCCACACCTTCTTCCCCTTGATTTTTTATTCCATCTGAACAGGTCTCATCACATGGCTCGCAAGGGCCACCGCAATCCACACCTTCTTCCCCTTGGTTTCTTACACCATCTTTACACTTGTCACAAGGTTCGCAAGGGCCACCGCAATCCACACCTGCTTCCCCTTGGTTTTTTACACCATCATTGCATGTAGATGGTTCATATATAGTGAAAGTATCAGAGCCAGAAGCGTTTCCTCCTCGATAATTTATAATAACATCAAGCTCATAACTACCAGAATCTATCCCTGATAGATCTCTTCTGGTTTCATATTCCGCAACAGTTGTTACAGCTTTTGATTCCTTCCATGTATCAACCTTCTTTCCATCAGTATCCCTGATCGTATATGTAAGAAAAACATCATACCTAGAAGAAGAACCCATATTAGTCAAAGTGTTTGAAAAACTCAGGCTTCCACCTTTCTCCACTTTTTTTTCCAATACATTTACCCTATAATCAAGCAACTGTTCAGGATTACTATCAGATAAAAGAAAGAATCCTCCGATTCCTAAGATTATTAATCCAATAACAGAAATAATGACGATAACCAGATTTATTCCAGGATTCTTTTCAGGCTGTCTGAATTGCACATACTGCATCGCCTGATCTATGTAATTTGGAGGCCATCCACTATTTATAAGATAGTTTCGTATTGTAGTGGCATCGTAACCTTGGTTTACCAATCCCTGGATATAAGCAACTAGCTGGTTCTGGACCATATCAATTTGGCTCCGGGCGCTTTTTCAATGCATTGCAGGATCTTTTTAGATAAGGATCGTTTAGTTTTGAACATACACTATAATCATATTCTTCCATTGCAAAATTCATATAGCAAGTATCCTTCCTGTTAGAGACAGAGATATAATTGCAGAATATCTTGTTTTTAGTATCATAAGCTATGATCCGAAAACATTCATCCCTTCTTTTATCATCAGATATTGAATCACAGAATTCTCCTCCTTCGTCCTGATCTTTTGCAGCCAAAGCACGTGCCTTATCAAGTATTTCTTCTCTGCTCATCATTTCCAAAGGCTTATCACTCTCCTCACAATCAGCAGGGCAATAATTCTCACTGTCAGGGTCATCCTCTCCTGCACCATCCTCACACAGGAAATTGCCGCAACAAGGAAAAATAGGTGTATTCCTGCACCCGTCAGGCGTCTCATAATCATTGGTACAAGGATTATAATCATTGCATTTCTTAGATTCCTTCCTGCATGGAGAGCATGGGCCACCGCAATCCACATCTTCCTCGCCCTGATTCTTTATCCCGTCATCACATGTTTCACATGGCTCGCAAGGGCCGCCACAATCTACTCCTTCTTCGCCCTGATTCATAATTTTATCAGAACATGTAGGTTCTGTCCCACTCTCTATTACAAAAGAGTCCTTTGCTTTCAGTTCATTGCCTTTATAACTAAGGGTTGCCATGAGAGAATAAGTCCCTGGTGAAAGATCTATCTCTTTTTCCACGATGTCTCCTGGTAAGATGCCTTCTGTGGTCCATCTCAAAATCAAAGAATTCTTTGATGAATCGTATATCTTATAAGTAGGAAAAACACTATATCCTTCTACAGCTTTCTTCGAAAAAGAATTTTCAATAGAAAGAACATCCTCCTCCATACTTACAGAAATTGAATAATCTGGTAAATCAGTTTGCGCGCTTACATCCTGAGATGAAGAACTGAAAAATACAAAAAGAGAGATTGTGCATAATAATATCACAACAGTTATTCCTGCAGCAAAAATCATATGGCGATTTAAATGAATCATTGGATGGCGTACTTCATTAGTAGAATTCACAGTCTTTTGGTATGTTGCCTTTATAGCTTCATCTATCTCATATTCAGGCCAATTGCTTTGTAGAAGAGACCATTTGACCTGCTGGTAAGTGTACCCCTTTTGCAAACAGCTCCAGATATACTGGACCAGCTGATTATTCACCATCCATAAGGAATTATGTCTTCACTATTTTTAAAACTTCTGGAGAGATAAATATTTATAATAACCTCAATTTATAATCCAAATGGCAGATTCACAACAAAGGCAGGTTGCATACAAGGTCCAGGTAAAAGATATACTTGATGGAGAATTCATAAAGCAGGAAGGTTGGAACCCATCATATATAAAGAACCAGGGAAAAGAGATATCACGTGTCAATATAATCTCAACTATCGTTACAACTGATGATAACCAGATTCTTGTAGATGACGGAACCGGAAGGATTACCCTCCGTGTATTTGAGAATCAGGAGATCTTTTCTGGCCTTAACATAGGAGATATAATTCTGATAATAGGCAAAGTCAGGGAATTCAACGAGCGTTACATTATCCCTGAAATAATAAAAAAGATAAAAGACTCTAGATGGGTCCAGGTACGTAAGATTGAGCTGGAAAAAGAATCCAGAAAAGAGCCAAAAAAAGAACCAAGAAAAGAACCAGAACAGCCTGAGCCCATAACAGAAGAGGTAGAAGATTTGAGCGATTCAAGCCCCACTGACCTGATCTACCAGCTTATAAAAGAGATAGATGACGGACAAGGTGCAACAATAGATGATGTCATAGAAAAATCAAATAATGAAAATGCTGAAAAGATAATCAATAACCTTCTTACAGAAGGAGAGATTTTCGAGATAAGCCCTGGTAAAGTAAAAGTTTTAGAATAATATGGGAGTTATGTAAGTCTCTATAAAAGCAGCGCCTATAAGTGTTATTATCGCAAGGATCAATAGGTCTGATGCATCCATCAATATCCTTTCCATTTTCTTGGTCCCAAAATCATGCCTTATTATTGCAATTGATATTATCCCTCCTGCAAGCCCTGCCATGAAATAAGCCAAAATCTCCGGTATCCCATGGATTGCATACCGTAAAATACCCCATGACGTTACCTTCAGGTACACCCCAAGTTTTGCAAGACCTATTGCTGAAGAATACAGTGCAAGTTTGCTTCTTATGAAATTACCAAGTGCTACACCTATAACAGAAGCATTCCATACTAGGATGAATATTGCTCCTAACCCATAAGTAAGTGAAAAGAGTATGCAGAATATCATCACTCTAAGATTATTGAAAAATATCCTGGAAAAATAATCAAATCCACCAATAGCACTAGCTGTCACCTTTCCATTTATCCTGGTTATTGTCTCTTCCTGGACATTGAAAAGAGTGACAGTCCAGTCTGCAGGTAGCACAAGATACCATAATGCATATGCAATTGTCACCCCGATAAACAAGAACATCATGAACTTAAGTGCTTTGATATGATGCATAAGAATCTGTTTTTCCCGTTCATAGATAAGATCAATCTTTTCCTCGTATTTTATGGTCCGATACATTAATGGTGCTGAAGCAATAACAATCAGAAAAACCATGACCAGGCTTGCATATTCCATGAATATCCATCTGCTCAAAAACAAAGCGACACATGTATAGAAAAATCCTATGAATATCATAAGCCACGGCCGACGCTCTGCCGAAACAGGACCCATGAAGGATTCTAAAACCATAATAGTATACTGGGAGCTTATATTTATAAACTTTTTGTAAAGATCTGTAAAAGCTAAAGAAGTTAGATTTATAAAAGAAAGAACATTTACCAGAGATTATGGATTATGAAGAGATGCTAAAAAAGGCAAGGAACGAGATGCCTGAATCAATTTTCGTAAAAGAGCGTTTTGAGCTTCCTAAAGTGCGTGGTCATCTTGAAGGAAATAAGACCATAATAACAAATTTCCAGCAGATTGCTGGAACTCTTAACAGACCAGTAGAACACCTTCTCAAATATGTATTAAAAGAGATTGCCGCACCAGGTCATATGAAAAACAACAATCTTATAATAGGCACAAAGGTTGCTGCCTCCAAGATCAATGAGAAGATCAGGCAATACGCTAACGAATTTGTGCTATGCAATGAATGTGGCAAACCAGATACCAAGCTTGAAAAGGAAGGTAATGTCTGGTATATGAAATGCCAGGCTTGCGGAGCCAGAAGCCAGGTCCGATCAAGGATATAAATGGTACATCTTAGGATAAAAGGAAGAGTTCAGGGTGTTTTCTTTAGAAAATCTGCTCAGGATAAAGCCCGCGAACTTGGACTCACAGGATGGATCAGGAATAATCCAGATGGTACAGTTGAAACCGTGGCAAAGGGCCCTCATGAGGAAGAATTTATTGAATGGTGCAAAAAAGGGCCTGTAAATTCAAAAGTTCGTAGCATAGAACAACTTGATGTGCAGGATTCACCATATAATGATTTTTTTATTGTTTAGAGTATTCTATCCTGTAATACATGTTAAGGTCAGGAACATGCTCATATGTCTTGTAAAATGAACCCTCTCTTTTGTAGAAAGGTTCATTCCTTTCATAAATAGAGTTATGAGAACATCCCACCAAAGCTCCTGCCATAATCACAGAGCCTATTATTCTTGTCAGTTTATTCATCCTTTCAAGAAAGCAAAACATAATTATAAATATTCTCTTCAAACGAGTAAAAAAATCAAAACCAGCTGCCAAGCCCTGATTGTTTTTCCTTCTCCTTGCCAAAAACCCCATCTACCCTTCTCTGAAGAATATCTAAAGTCTGTTGAAGGTACACTGGCAGATTATATTTTCTTGCAAGACTCAAAGAAGGCTCAAGATACTTGATTATCGAACCATGTGATATAGTAAATATTATTTTATGGCTTCCGCACGTGCATTTGCCTGACAAAGGAGGTCTCCTGTATTTTGTATTGCAGTCAACACACCTGAACTGCTGCATTGAAAACTTACGAAGATTTCCTTTTATATCTTTCAGAAAATGCTTCTCTATAACCAAACGTGCAACATCCCCTTCATCCACAGCTCTTATCTTTTCTGATATTGCCATCTGTTCTGTCAATTTGTCCTTCATTGTAGGGAGTGTTTTGTAAGCTGAAGTCAAAACCCCCCTGTTCATGTTAGTTATAGGATGCGTAAACCCGAATTGTTCATACTGCCTCTCTTCCCCAAGAAACTTTTCCAAAACATCGATCTTAACATCATTTGGTTTCTTGTATTCAAGAGCTGCCTCATAAAAATCTAAAGGATATTTCCATACTGTATCCATGTTAAAAACCATATCATCAACTTCTGCAGGTGTTAATTTCCATGTGAGAACCAAAGGCGCATCCTGGGTAGAACCCCTATGAGCCGGTAAATAATGCCTGGAAAAATTGAGCAGCACATCAAACAACAATACAACACATGCCTCATCCCCATCACAATCTCTCCTTGTTGCAGCATGCATCATCGGATGCGCAAACAACCCTTGAGTATCAGAAAATCCCACAATCCTTCCTGCAATCCCTCCTGAAGTATGTGGTGCAAGCATCATGATAAAATGCCCCACAAGATCATCTGTTGATTTTACATTATAGAAAGGCCTAACACCATAAAAATTGATAAGAAGATCATCAAGAAAATCAGCTACCCTGCGCAATACAATATGACTTCCTTCCTCAACAGAACCAAGGTTTTTTGGTAGTATGACATCCTGTGGACGCAATTCAACAACCTGATCAGGTTCTTCAAGAGGCTTACCATGTATATCAACTGTATACCCCATACTGTAAAGCTTCTCTATTGAGGTACCTATTTCATTAGGCTTAAAATGAGTTATAGGCAATTGTGTCATATCAAATCGTGTTGTCCCGTCTTTATTCACATAAATCTCATGCTTTGCACGCAGTATCCCTTTTGCAAGTGGTTCGGGATCATGGGTCTTGTTTGAAGTTCCTCTTACCCCTTTGATAAGATCAGGGTATTCCCTCATGTTTGCATGCTTAAGTGCAGCAGAAAAGAAATGCTTGATATCTATACTCTTATTTTGATAAGGTATCTTCTCCCCATGCTCGCATTTTTTATTTTCATTCATCCCGCATACAGAACAATAATACCTTTTATCAGTAGGAGTAAGGCACACCTCACAAAGATGATATATGGTTTCTTTCTTGCATTTTGGACAATAGTAAAGAGGCCAGTCAGCAGTAACACTTCCTTTTTCCATTGCTGATTGAAAAGACCTCATCCTTCCCCCCTCTTCTCCAACAGGAAAAAGAACATGAGGACTTCCCTGCAGTTTACGAAGCTTACCTTTTTCAGGTCTTCCCATCCTTGCACCAATGAATATACCTGATTTATCCCTGACAGTAAAAGGTGAAATAGCCTGTATTACCTCTAAAGGCTTAAGCTCTTCAAAGCGTGAGTCATAAGAATATTCCTGAAAGATTCTGTGAAGAACAAGACCCTCTTTAATCACAATATACTCATTGTTTGCTACAATATGAGGTATACCAACCAATTCCAGTGTTTCCTTAATTTCCTTTTCAAAAGGAAGTATCAGCTTCTCATTGAAAGTCCCGGATTCCTTATAGACCTCCAGAAGACTAAGTAAACGTTGTGTTGTAACACAATTCCAATGATAACTGTACCTGGGATGCATAGGAATACCAAGAGCAGTCAACTGTATTGCTTCCCATGGTCCAGGAATCTTGAAAAAAGGATCTGAAAGCAAATCAGACACAAGAGTCACGCTTACCTCACAATATTCTGCAATCTTTTCAGCATCAAGAGATCCAAACATTGATACAGCAGCCTTCTCAAGTTCCTGTATCCACCATTCTTCACAATATCCTGCCGGAACCAAAGGATGATTCCTATCATTGAAATCACCATAATTGATAAGTATATCTCCCATGAAAAGTATTTTATCCACACTTTTGGTTAACCTTTTTGCTTCCTGTGGATCATTAAGATAACATACTGAGCCATCCTTCAGCCTGACAATAGGTCCTTCTATTGAATCGCATACTGTAACAGTACACCCCTTACCTGGACGCTCATTTTTCAATTGAGTCCCCACAGCAAGAAAATCATGGACCACAAACATAGTGGATGGATGGATATTATAGGAAGAATATCCTGAAGTACGTGACCTTCCATAACGAAGACGAAAACCACCTTCCCTCATAGGATGAGTGAATACTGGTCTTCCACCTACAAGATCTTTTACAAAGGTATAATTTGGAAGTATCTTTGGCTTATCATCACTTTTATTTTCACTGCCTTTAGCATGAATCTTATGCTTCAGCTCAACAAATTCCTTTATCCATTCCCAATGATCAAGACCAAAATCACTGCCCCATTTTGAAAGCTGCTTCCATAATTTCTCTGCTTTTTGGGCAATTCCCTCACCCATGGTAAGACAGACACCATTTCTTATCTTATTGGTTTCAACCCTCGAAAGATCCTTATGATTTGAAACATCAATCTGTTCAGAACCATCCCCATCAATCTGTACAGGAAGATGCATTCCTAGAAAATATATCTCTTCCTCGCTTGGTAGATACTGCAAGTTTGTTATACGATCATGATAATCATAGAGTTCAGTAACATATCTTTTAGCCTCTTCTTCAGTTGGATCATAAGCAGCATAACCCATATTCTTCCTTATATAATCAGCTATCAACACAGAGACTGAAGCGCCAGTTCCACCAGCACTTCTTATAGGTCCTGCATAATTCAAAGCAAAATAATCTTTTCCATCCTTAGTTTTTCTCAATTTCAGATCAACAAAACCCTCAAGAGGTGAAGCGACAATTCCCATGGTAAGATAAGCAAAACCTACCCTTATACCAATCTCGATTGCAGTCTTCTGGTCATCAAACTTGCAGTATTTTTCCTGAGCAACCTCAAGACTTATTGTCAATGCGACCCTCCAGTTCAAAGATCCATACTTCTCTTCCAATTCCTTTATACGTTCAGACACACCAGAGTTTCTTATTTGAGGCGCAACAACTGATATTAGCCCTTCAACCCTTTCAGCCATGTTCTCCACCATAGGAACCTCAACATGATCCTCTGGGTCAAAACCCTTTTTTCTTGCAGTTTCAGCATACTCATAAGCAATACATATGTCTTTCTTAAATCCCTCAAAATATTTGCCTATGGTATATGAATATTCCATCTAATCACCAAATTTCATTATCTTTACATCACGTGTCTGAAGATTGACCAAAGGAACCCTGCATGGTTCAGGATGATGTCCTACTTTTTCCTGGAAAGCTGTTTTTGCCTGCCAGCAGCTCCCGCAAATGGTTGTTACGTTTTTATAATTGCTCACAGAACACTTATGGATATGCCCTGTTAATAATATATCAGGGATCTTGCTTATCACTAATGGATCCTCCTCTGGATCAGCAATATACAACGTTGACTTATAAGCAGGTGCAAGATGCCTTCTCTTCAGAAGAAAACTCATGATAAGGTCAGCCCTGTCATATCCACCATTATTACGTATTGATTCGACTTCTTGTGCATAATAATCAAAACTATATCCATGATATACAAGTACATCAAATCCTGGAAAATCCTCAGATGCATGTATAGTGATCGTTCCAGGATTACTTATCATAACAACATTATCAAGTTCCCATAAAGCCTTTGCATAGTCTTTATATAATTCAGGTTGCGGCTCTGAAAGGCGCATAGAATCATGATTACCTGGAGATATAATTATAGTGACATCCTCAGGGATCATTTTCAAGTATTCAGCACACTTAATATATTGCTCATAAACATCAGGTATCAAAAGGTCATCCTGCTGGCCTGGATATATTCCGATGCCATCGATAAGATCACCTGCAATAAAAAGATATTTTACTTTACTTGCAATATTTCTCTGTGTTTCATTTCCAATCTTTCCATTCAGCCAGGATATGAATTTTAAGAACTCCTTTTCAAGAAATTCCTTTGAACCTACATGCGTATCTGATAAAAAAACAGCATAAACCTCATCAGGTGACTTTTTCATTTCCTTTGTATTTGGTATATCAGGCCATATTACTGAATTCACAAATATTATATTCTTATCACACACACCAGTTATTCCTATCATCTCATCATTGACAATATCCTGGCACTCAACAAATAAATCAGGTTTATTCTTATTCACAAGTGCTTTGATTGATCCACTTGAATCCTCTATTGTAAGCATTATATTACCATTCTTTGTATATTGTTTCTCAAGCACCATACCGATTACAGAAACATTCTCCCTCTCAGTCTTATTAGTTAATCTCTTTATGGGAAGTACACCAGACAGCTCCTGCCTCTGTGATAAGATTCTCTCCATTGATTCAAACCTGCGATTGAAATAATTCACGAAATTTGACACTGCAGCAGTTTTTTGTGGTTTGTTATAATTTGATAATATATTTATGTTGCATGGCCCTGAAACACACTCAGGAACATCACTTACAACAGAAAGGAACTGCTTATATGCATTAACCTGCCTTTTCTTATCATAAAGTACTCTTGCCTTATCAAATTCATCCCAATTTATATCAGTCATATCTGATTGAATATTATCTACGACCTCTTTAGTCAGGCATAATACCTGGGAATTAGAAGAAAAAGTTTTAAGGACATTTTCAGATGACGTATCATCAAGTATATCAATCACATCAGGTGAAAGCAAGATTCCATTACTTAAAAAACGACTAACAATATCTTTCTTCATTGCTCTAAATCAAGATCTTCCATGAGCATTGTATTGATCTTATCCTTTGCCTTGTCAGGGATTGCAAGAAGGATCTCACGCGTACGGCCATATCTGCCTTTTGATATTACTTTGACATTGATAAGACCAAGCATGTCAAACTCACCAATTATATCTGAAACCCTTCTCTGTGTTAGGGGTCTAAAACCAAGCTTATTGCAATATACCTTATAAAGATCATAGACCTCTCCTGTACATATATGCTCAGCTCTTTTTGCAATAAGTTGTATTATTGAAAAGATAACCAGCTGATGTTGCTTAGGTTGTGTAGACACAATATCAATTATCCTATCCTTTTCGATTTTTTCTTCTGCAAGATCAAGGTGCTTTATGAGTATCTTCTCATTTCCTTCCCTTTCTGCAATCTCTCCTGCAACCCTGAGCATCTCTATAGCTCTTCTTGCATCTCCATGATCTCTTGCAGCATATGCCGAGCATTTCTCAATAAGCCCTTCTTGCACCGAACCCTCATGAAAAGCATCATCTACCCTTGGTTTCAGTATACTCTGGATCTGGATTGCATTATAAGGTGGAAAAACAAGTTCCTCCTCAGAAAGTGAACTTTTAACACGAGGATCCAAATTATCTGTAAATAAAAGATTGTTTGAGATTCCGATAAGTGATATCTGGCCTTTCTTAAGGTCCTGGTTTATCCGCGTAAGATTATATAGAACCTCATCACCAATTTTATGGACTAGTTGATCTATTTCATCCAATATGATTATCACAAACTGTTCTTTTTGATCTAATGCCTGATAGAATATCTTATAGATCTCATCTGTTGGAAGCCCTGTAGCAGGAATCTCCTTACCAAATTCCCGCGAAAGCTGCGCAATTATCCTGTATTCTGTATCAACAACCTTTTTTAATTTGCAATTAAGGTATATTATCTTTACAGGTAAATTCCTTTCCTTTGCAAGATCATCAATCTCCTGAGTCGTATATCTTATTGACAGAGTCTTACCTGTCCCAGTCTTTCCATATATAAAAAGATTTGATGGTTTTTCCATACGAAGTACAGGTGCAAGAATACCAGCAACTGTTTCAATCTGGTCATCACGATGAAAAATAGCATCAGGAATATAATTTGACTGGAGTACCTTTTTATTTTTAAATAAAGGTTTCCTCTCGAGATACTTCTCAAAAAAATTCTTTAGCCCCTTCTGTCCCACTTTAAATTCCAGGAGAAATAAAGGGTATATAAATATTGTTGTATCACACAAGACACCCCCACCATTATTTCATATGGAAAAAACAAATTTATTTTGTTGCCCTTACTTTTTTCTTTGAAATTTATATAAAAACAACCTAGATCTAGCATATACGACTTCATGATCACCATATAATAGATAATCCCAAACTATTAGCAATCATAAAGATAACAAAACATAAAAACTACAACAACATTATAACAACATTACAACAACATTATAATAACATTACAACAACATTATAATAACATAACAACAACATTATAATAACATAACAATAACATTATAATAACATAACAACAACATTATAATAACATAACAACAACATTATAATAACAACAACATTATAATAACATAACAACAAATCATCTATATAGCAGAATTATCGCATCAATCATAATTACAATGAATCATTATATATCATAATAAATCATATTTATAGTAATATTCTATATTGTATAATTTATTTACTACCTATTTTAAAATAAATCAAATAAAATATAAATTATAAAGTTTATATCATATTACTCCATTACTATATCGGATTATTATATTATTATATTATTATATTATTATATTATTATTTTCAATATGGAAACAATATACATACAATAGCTCTGTTTTCCTTTATTTATATTCTTAAAAATATAATTTAGTAAACATATTTTATAATTGCTTTTTGGAAATTGAATATATTGCTCTATTCATAAGTGCCTTATTTAGAATAAGTTTTAAGATATAACATTAAATCTTTAATCACTCCAAAAAAATCTGAATAAATCTCTACACGAAACAAACGGGTGAGGGTCAGTTACCACATATCATCAGGTTAACAGTAACTAACTTAGTATCTGATTGTATTGGATGAAATTTCAGATCATAATTTCCCTGGCAAGGAGTACCTATCTCAATATCTTCATTACCTCTGCAACTTACCCCAGTACAGAAGTTTCTTGCTGTGTTTGTCGCATTGAAATAATAATCACGATTCCATTCACCTAAAGTTGCATCCAATATCTCATGCATTGTCTTGTTGAGGTATTCACAGGAATACATTCCATTATCACATCTTATTTCTTCTCCTGCCGCACAATCACTGAAAAGTGCCTTTATCTTTTGATTGCTGCAATTAGTTGCAGTGCTTTGTACCATAGAATTCAGGAGGTTTGCTGCCAACTGTGAATCAAGCTGTTCAGAGCGTGGATTTGATTCAGGTTCAAGATAGACAAATTTTATTACGAATAGTAATCCAACTGATAAAAGCATGACAATTACTACCAGACCCATGATCTCCATCTGCCCTTTCATTTTATTGCAGTATATTTTGCGTTAAGCACACCTATCGCCCATGTATTTTTCTTTCCGTTAAATAATGATATTGGCACCCTGCTTTCCAGTGAAACTATCTGCCTGTTTCCAGTAGCATTTTGCAATGTATTATTGTATATCATGTAAGTCTCGTTTCCAGGGTATATTTCCTGGATATATATCTTGCTGAATCCAAAAATTTCATAATAATCTCCTATCAAAGTCATATTGTTATTAATTATACTATAAAAGCTATTTATCTTATGAACATCAAAACAATTATCAAATTGGATATTTTGTACAGAACATTGCAATTCAGGAAGGTAAGATGCTTTTTGTGTTATCTGCAAAGCTTTAAGATTTAACTGTTTTGAATGTTGTTCCTCAAAGAATTTTTCCTGTACCTTTACATAGAATGCAAAACCAAATATTAGAAGAAAGAAAAATATTACAAGGACTGCAATAGTTTCTCCCATCTTTATCTGAGCTTTTTTCATTTTAATATATGCTTGGGCATGATCTTGTATGTAGATTACTATTATATTGCTTCAAATTGCTCTGTATCTGATAGAATTCAGTATATGATTTGCTTGCATTATTTGAGATATCATTTGTTATATTCCTAAGATCATGCAATTCATTCTCAACATTTGCATATAGATAACCACATGTTGGATCTGTTCCTGTAAGCTTATCTGTCCTGTTAAGATATATACGGGTAATTGTTCTCATTCTCTTCATGGCTTCTTTCACATTACAGCTGTATATATCACGATCATGCGCAAATATTGCAGCAAAAAGTGAAGAATCATCAATAAAATCCATAGAATCTCCATCTTCTACAAAAGTCCAATTATCAACATCATAAAATTGCATGGTTCCACGATCATATGAAAATGGAGTCACATTGTATATGCAGACAGCCGATACATCCTCCTCCTCTATACCAAAATCTTCAAATTGGCTTGCATCATTTAAATCTGGGCAATCATCTGTATTATCTCCAATATATACCATCTTTATTATAGGATAATTCTGGTCATCCAGACTATCTGAGCTGCTAAACTCTTTTTCTATGAATGAAGGTAATGATTCATTCAAAAATTCAGGAAGTTTTGTGGATGTTTTATCAACAAAATAATACCTCACTAATGGACTAGTAAGGTATAAATAATTAGTGACCCTGAAAGGCGCATTAAATCCTAATGTCCATGCTATTATATCTCTTCCAGGTATACGACGTGGTGCAAATATCCTCATATCATTGAAATTCTTATCATTCCCTTTCATATTAAAGAAGCATGCACAATCAGGACATCTAAAGCTCAGATCCAGATCAGGCTTGTTTACTATCTGAGCTGTTCCCTTGCTCACACCAGTTCCTGTAGATATAGTCTCAAGATCACTTATCACTTGAGAAGATATTTTCATCTCAGAAATATCACTTTGCTTGTTCACAACATTTGTGAAGAACATTATTATGATCCCACCAACAATTATGACAAAGATCCAGTTAAATTGTATCTGTATCTGGCCATTCCTCATTTTGGTTGTATCTGCACCCTATCTCCTTTTCCCTGGAATGCTAGTTTCATTCTTCCTTTCTTTACATCAATACACACGAATCCTTGATTTTCACCTGTCTCATTTATAAGTTCTATAGGTCCTGTCCTTATAGGTGTTGAAGCCATTGGATCAAGAAGAAAAACATTTTGTGTAACATTATCTTCCCATGCATCACATACTATTGGATTTAGTTTTTTAGTTTCTCTACAAACTCTAAAGCAATCTGTTCCTATCACACAATTATCTCCACCTTGCCTTCTGTCAATGAAGCATATTGTATCATGCCCGCTTGGTATCTTAAAATCAAATACCATCTTGTCCTGTGTGGGAGCTATTTGCTCAACTTTTGATTCAAGCTTGTTTTTAAGCTCAATCATATCTATTACCTTGCTTTTATCGATAAAATTTTCTACTGCACTGGTACCATATATAAGAACCATTCCAAACAGTATTGCTGCTGTCATATATATAAAAACCTGATTTGCTATTTGCCCAGAACTCATTTTTTAATTTTCTTTATATCTTCTATCGCTTTTTTTAGGTTTTTGCTTGATTTAGGTGATAACTTCTTTTTGACAGAATTTGCTGTTTTTTCAGCCTGTGTTTTTGTAATCTTTTTATTATCAACAAGTTTTTTCAGGACTTCACCTTGTTTTTTAGCTGAAAGACGTTCAGATAATTGTCCAAATGTATCCTTTAGATGCTTCTCTGATATCTTATCTTTTTTAGTAAGTTTTTTGAGTTCATCAAAAGTTCCTTTCCTCTGATTTTTACCAAGGATTGATTTTATATCTTTATATGTTTTATCTGATTTAAACTTATCCAGATCATCAATTGCAGTATTATTACCTCTGAGTTTCCTTACAGCATCTTTAATTTGTTTTTTATCCTTTCCTTTCAATAGCTGATCTATCTCATCAAGTGTCAATAAGTGTAAGATCCTTTTATCTTCATCCGAAAGATCTTTAAGATTGATATATTTTGAGATTGCATTATCTTTTATTGCCTGCAATGAAATATAATCTTGTTTTGTTTGCTCAAGATCACTTATATTTGTCTTTTTTGTAGAAAGTTTAGGTTCTTCTCTTTTAGGTTTTTGATATTGAGGTTGGCTTTTTTGCTGAGTTGGTTGCTTTTGTTGGGTTTGTTTTGTTTGTTGTAAAGGTGGTATAAATTGCTTTGGTTGCATAGTTTTATGTTTCTTTATACCTATCTTTCTCATAAAGTCATTCATCATATCATTGAATGAGTCATATTCTGTATACTTTCTGTATCCAAAATAACCTCCAACACCAGCAAGTATAAGTATCAATAAAATCACAAGTATGAATGGCCAGATTGATTTAGGGTGGTCATCCGGATCCAGAGGATCATATCCTTTATCAAGCTCTTCCTTGTCACTCCATCCATCCCCATCAGTATCTTCATCGTGAGGATCTGTACTTCCACCCCATTTGGTATTCTTCACTTCATATTCCTCAAGGTTTGTCAATCCATCCCCATCCGGATCTTCATTAGCATCATTTGGATCGTTTGGATCAAGCCCGTTATCTATTTCCCATCCGTTAGGCAATCCATCTCCGTCATCATCCTCTTCCCTGTCAGGTATACCATTGTTATTCTTATCATCATCTTCAGAGTCAACTATGCCATCATTATCATTATCACTATCTTCATCATTAGGTATTCCATCCCCATCCATGTCATCATCATCATTATTTTTTTCTCCGTCATTGTCCAAATCATCATCAGGGTCCTTATCTTCTGGGTCTAGTATCCCGTCATTATCATCGTCATCATCATCATCAGTACATAATTCAGTTTCGTTTTGTACATTCAGTGGGCTTTCAAGAGTATCACATATTCCGTCATTATCATCATCCGGGTCTTCCCAGTTCATAA
>CAYYOI010000008.1:33260-50004 GCA_964473285.1 uncultured Methanosarcinales archaeon
AGTATCACATATTCCGTCATTATCATCATCCGGGTCTTCCCAGTTCATAATTCCGTCTCCATCAATATCAGGATCCTTGAAATTAGGCACTCCGTCATTGTCCAGGTCTCCATCCTTTTTATCCTGTCCTTCCATATTATTATCAGCACAGGTTCCTTTCTTGTGTATATCATTTTCCTTATTATAACACCAGTCTTCAAGGATATCCTTATCTTCTGGGTCTAGTATCTCATTACTATTATCATCATCATCATCCCCTGAGCAACCATCATTCAATGGACTAACCAAAGTATCACATATTCCGTCATCATCATCATCCGGGTCTTCCCAGTTCATAAGCCCGTCTCCATCAATATCTTCATCCAGGTGGTTTTGTACTCCATCACAATCAAGGTCAACAAGAATATCACATTCCGTTTGATTATCAGCACAAGTACCGTTCACACAATTTTCTGATTTACAATCACCATCATCTTCACATACCAATCCCGCATCACAAGGACTGCAATGTTGTCCACCACAATCTACATCAGTCTCATCCTGATTTAACAGCCCATCATCACATGACGGAGAATCGCCTCCACCACTATTTTTAGGTTTAAGGCTTTCATCTACCAAAATATGCTCACTGTCAAGATCATCGCTTGTCTTGCCGGCATTATTTCTGGTATATACACTTACAAAATATTCATTACCATCAACCATATTAAGTCCGGTTATTGTATATTTATCTTTTAATGTTTGACCTTCTTTTATCAGGCTGTTACCTGATATCTTATGCTCGTAAACCTTATAGTAGTACTCATCAATACCTGATTCATTATCTTCACCAGCCCACTCAGCATATATCCTATCAGTTCTCCATGTCTTATAAGAACCATCAAGTTCAGGATTTGAAACATCAACATATTTCATCACAGGGCTGCTTGTATCAACAATAACCCTTGTAATAAGTTCATCAGTCTCTTCTGTATCATCATACCTATGACACCAGATAAAATACCTGTTTTCCCCTTCATCTGCAGTAAATTCCTCATAGAATGAATAATCATTATGGCTTTCCATCCTGTTATCCTTACGTGTAGCTAAACTATCTCCATAATAGCATTTTGCCCTCATATTTGAAGATATATTAAGATAAATATCTGTTTTAGTGAAATAAGCAGGTGTTTTATCTGTTATTGTGAAACTACTGCTAAGATCAACCTCGAATGCAGCAACCTTTGGTGTTGAGAACCATGATGCTTTATCCTCACACCTGATTATATACTGGTATGAACCTTTATTTGTTGGTGTTTGCGCAAGTGTTGTATGTGAATCTGAAAATTCATTATTCTCAAATTCATGCTGGATTTTATTATTGTCCTGATAGTAACATACTGTTTCTTCATTAGTTTCAACACTTATCTCTACCTCAGGATTCTCAGTTACTTTTGGAGGTGATACAGACAAGCTTGTTATCTCAGGTCTTTCAGAATCAAAAGTGATAGTGAAAGTTTCCTGTGATTCAAAATCATATACATCCCTGCATCTGACATGGACAGTGGAAACATCAGAAAGGCTTGGTATCCTGTGTTCAAACCCATCAATTGAGTCCATTTCTATCATATCACTATAATCCCTGTCTTTTGCAAGATCATATCTGCATGATGCTTTTCTGCTTGTATTGACTATGAATTCATATTGTTTACTTTTGCTTACCCCATAACTCGGCTCTACAATTTCTATATTAAGGGGTTTTGTTACTACTTTGAATGTTATGGAATCAGAGCCTGTATTTCCTGCGTAATCCTCAAGTTCAAAATCAAGAGTTATTTCACCATCATCCATTTTGATTATTTTAGTGAATTGATTCATATAAAGAGAGTCAAATTTGTCAGACACATCCTTTTCATTTATCAATGCCTCATTCATCCTTACAGGTTCTGATGAAGCAACTTGCACCTGGACCTGTGATTCCTTGATAACTGCACCATCCTCTGGTATAGTTATTTCAATATCAGGATCAGTCCTGTCAACAATGAATGTCCTTGTTACAGGATTGTATTCTATAGGATTATCATGTATATCAGTTGCATTTATTCTGAAATAGTATGTTCCCTCATCAAGTGATGATACAGGCTTGAAATAGAAATAAATATTTTGTTCATTTTCAACCATTTCAACAGGAATATCTGATGCATCTCCTTCTTTAACCAGGTTATAATCCTTAAGCTTAATCTGTTCATCAAATCTTACATCTATTATAGGTCTTAACTCATTGGTATAATCAACTTCATCTTCTCCCCTGTTTAGTGCAGAGGTTACCTTCAATACATTTGCTGAGTACTGTTGTGAATTAAGTACCTGCATATCAAGATAGTCAAGACCCACAGTATCCCTGAGTATATTTCCTTTATACAGGCTATAATCCTCATTTACTGAATTTTCAAGCCAGAATGAATAATGGTTTAGTCCTTCCTGTATAAGGTCTTGTGTAAAATCAAAATCAATATATCCATCATAATCACAGGATTCTCCCTCACACAATGATTTTGTACTATTTATCATGAAGTCAGCTGCAGTTATTACACCTTTTGATTTTATTTCACCGCTGAAATTGGTTTTCTTCTTATTGGTCCAAACACCTGACCAGTCTTCAGGCTCAATAAGAGTCATATTAGGGGTTCCTTTTATTATGGTAAAATATGAGGCTCCTTTTACATTCCTGTATTTATTATCATAAATATTTGCTTCTACGTAATACTCACCATTTGTCAGATCTTCATGAGGCTCAAAGGCAAGAGTCCGGTTATCATACTCATAGACAATGCCTGGTACCTGCTCTTCATCCTTCATTAGTTTTATAGATGATTCCTCAAAATTAAGTCCTACACCTTCATAATCATAAACAATAACTCTTACAAGGTCAAGCTCTGGAATGATGCTTCCAGGCAAAGGTATAATTCCCTCAATCAAAGGACCAGAAGAGATAAAATCACCAGATACGCTTGCATTCTTTACATTCCCTGCCAGGTCTTCTACTTCTATAGTTATTACATTTTCTCCATGGTCAAGGATTATTTCTTCATAATGTATAGCATCCTCAAATTGTTTTTCAGGCCCTTGTTTCTTACCATTAATATATAATTGAACAGTCACATTTTCATCAATGGTGGCATTTAATGGGATTAGTTGATCGCTTGTGAGGAACCCTTGAAATGGATAAGTTATAACTGGTTGCATCAATTCATTATCATATCTATAAGAGAATGTTTCTTCACCCTGGATTCTTATACCATTTGGATCATAACACTTTGTTTTGAAATTGTATTCCCTTCCATTACGCAAAAGATTAAGCGAAGAGTCAATTTGTGAAGATTTTATAGAATATTCATAATATTTCCCTTTATTCCTTTCAGCACTGACAGGGTCGGTCCAGTTCCCGTTTTTATAATAACTCACATCACATTCTGCCAGTATGAAGGTTTCAAAAGTTATTACAGGATCATTGATATTAGTGTAACCAGAAGGATCATGATTAAATATTTGTATTGGGGCATCAAGATCTCCATATATCTCAAGCATATAAGGATCCATGGTATTTCCTGCCTTGTCCTCACAGGTAATTGAATAATCATGATAAATATCATTTTCTATCTGGATCAATTCACTCGTATCACTTTTTTCATGATTTCCTGACACAAAATTAGGGAAAGGTACCTCATTGTATCTGCAGATTACAGGCTCTGAAGTAGATATAGATATACGTGTATTATTATTGAATACTGTAGCAGTTCCTGTCTCAATATCAGCAAAACCATATTCAACAGATATATTACTTATTTCAGGAGGTATTTTATCTACAACTATACTTATAGTCTTTGAATTTGAATTTCCTACATAATCTTCACATGTAATTTTCAATTGATTAAGACTATTTTCTTCCAGTTCAGTTGTATACCTGAATTCATGATCAGATATCTTTTCCATTTCACTGTCTGTTCTGCACTCCTTTGCAGGCTCGTCAGTTGAGATTATTATTGTAGGATTTGTATCTTTTATTGTTTGCTTTGGTTCTTCCAAACTTATTTCCGGACCACGCTGATCGCTTATGACAATTACTGAATCATCATTCTTACGACCCATCTTATCTTTTATCTCAAGCTCTATCTGGTTTTGTATCTCATTATTGTTCTTTCCTTCAATACCCATGAGAAGCAGGAAAAGATTATCTTCAAGGTTTGCTTTACGTTCAGGATTATCAATCGAATATATTGAATCTATATACTTTGAAAAATAGCTTCCTGTAATATTTACCAAGCTTAATCCACTTCTGAATGTTCCCGGAGCAATCTTTATAGCAGGATTAACATCTTCAATTGCAATCAAAGGGAAAGAAGTATCAAGAGAAACGGTGGTTTCAATACTTTCCTTGTTTCCAGCCTTATCATAAGCTATTATTCTTATTACATTTGTCTCTTTTGTAAGCTTAACTTCCGTATGGTATCTATCTTGGATTGAATCAAAGTGGTCCACTTCTGATGCAAGACCTCCGTTTACCGACACTTCTACTTTTTCTATTCCATTATCATCAGATACATCTCCTTTTATATCCATGAATGACGAGGATACATATTCCTCATGAGAATCAATTGCAACTGTAGGGTTTGTCCTGTCTACTATGAATTCAAAACTATTATCAGATGATACAACCGCATCATCTATTGCTTTTCTTGCCTGTACATTCAATTTATGTTGACCTTCATCAAGCGAACCAAGATCTCCAGTATATTCGTTCTGGTTTTTTGTATTCACATCCAGGATATCATTATTTATCCTTACAGATTCAATATTTACAGGTTCCATGAAACTGAATCTGGTTCTCACAGGATCATTATTAGTATAGTAAGATGGCTCGGAGAATTCATCCAAGGTTGGCGCATCATCATTAACTTCAAACTCCCACTCTTTCTTGTTCGAGTTACCCGCTTTATCATAACAGGTGAATTCTATAGAGTTATTTGTAAGAAGTTCTGTATCAAGTATAAATTTATCTCCATCAAATGAGCCAGTTTTTTGTTCTGTATTAACAACCCATTCTGATCTTGTTTTGTCAATCCCTGTACCTGTATCCTCACAAATGGCAGAGATTGTCATTTCGTCATTTCCTATGATATCATCCTGTCCAGGCATTACTGATATGATTTCTGGCGCTTCATTATCATACATCACGAATAGATGTTCACTTTCACCTTCATTTCCTACACTATCTACTGCAGTAGCATATATCTCATTTAATCCAGGTGTAAGGCTTATTGTTTCAGTTACTTGTGTTCCATGATGTTCGCTGCCATGTATAAATATATCACTTTCTTCGTCTGTATAGACAGTTGCTGATACAGTATTCTCATTTGTAACATTTTCAGAGACAGATATTGTGACAACAGGAGGATGCGGATCGCAGGAGATATCTATACCTTGAGTATTTTCGTTTCCAGCCATGTCTTTAGCAGTTATATTAAGCACATGAGATTCATAAGGAGTAAGTTCTACATTTGTCCTGAATTCATTATTTATTTCATCTATGGTGACTTCTTTTGAGTCCGCATAATTAAGCCTGCTCTTTATAGTATCGATGAATTTTTCATTATATGAACCACTTATTTCAAGCTCACATTCAGCATAGTTTCCATCACTTTGATCTATATTTATAGTAGGTGAAACAGTATCAACTATGAATTCATGCTTTAAATTTGCCTCATTACCACCAATTTCTTTCTTTACTGCTTTCACATCCAATACATGTTTTCCATCCTGAACATCACCTTCTGCATAGAATAGTTTATCATTTTCCACTTCAAACTCAGGTTTTATATCACTTCCATCCAGATCAACGCCTGTAAGTGTGGCAGGATCAATGAACCTGAATGAGTAAATAGGAGTATTATTATTAGTGTAATAGCTTGGGCTTATGAATCTGTCAAACATAGGAACACTGGGATCAACTGTAAAAGACCAGCTATATGACTGAGAATTTCCAACAACATCCCTCACAGTAACTGTAACAGTATTTTCTCCCTCAACAAGTCTTGGATCTGCAGTTATCTCCCCTTCATCAAAATCATGGTCGACAGTTTCCCCGTTTACTGATAATTGTATACTATCTATTTCAGTTCCTGTATCACTTGCCTTTAGTCTTAATGTTGGAATAAATGAACCAATTACAGCATCTTCACCAGGATATATAAATTCTGCTTCAGGAACAGTATTATCATATATTACATAGATTGAGTGTTCACTACTTAGGCCATACCTGTCAGTTATGTTTGCTGAAATAGTTGTTTCTCCAGCTTCAAGTAGTAATGTATCTGTTATTTCCTGGGTCACTGTCTGATCTATTATAACTGAATCATCTTGTAGTACAGATAAATGTGCATCTGGTCCTGAAAACCCAGGGATTGCCTTTAATGTTATAGTATCAGAATTTGTTACGAATATATTTGATTCAAGCCAGGTATCAAGGTCAGTATCAAGAAGGATAGAAGGCCCTTCTCCATTCACATATATATTCTTTGTAAAATTTCCGGTATGACCTGCAATATCTGAGATTATTGCTGTAACCTCATTATTTCCTTCTCCTAACCTTACATCTTCACATCTGAATCTTTCATTAAAGATTGAGCATTCAGTAATTGGATAACCTCTTGCTCCAATATTGATTGATTCTATTGTTTCTTCAGGATGGGAATTATCATCCCATATACCTGTCAGGTTTACTGTTCCTGATGCAAAATATTCATCTCCAGTAATCTCAACATTAGGGCTTTCAGTGTCAACTACAAACTCATTTGAATCCTCCATAGTTGAACCATGTCCTTCATCAAAATTGTAGTTCTTTGCTTCTACTGATATTTGGTGTCTTTCATCATCCAAAATTTGGACTGATCTCTTGACCTTTTCATAAACATACCCATCAAGGGTGGCATATTCTATATAGTTTTGATTGTCTTCCCCGTATCTTACCTCTATACCCTCAGAACTGGGCAATTTAACAGAAAAATCAACACTTGAAGGATCTCCTGTCCCTATTATTGTGAAGTCAGGAGAAGTCCCTTCAGGAATCATCCCTACTGAATGATCTGTTCCAGTTCCACTATAGATATCTTCTCCATCCAATATAAAAGATTCTAATCTTACACTTGAATCAAATACAACAGTCAATGGAGTATCACTATCAACTATTTCGAAAGAACCAGTTATATTGAATTTCCATTCTCCTCTAAAAGATTCCGAATCATTGCAGGCATACCAGTAATGGATGTGATCATTTGTATAAACATCATCAGTTATATCTTCCCCATCCAGTTCTGCTTTTGTGACAAGGCTGTAATTTCTGAACCTGAAAGCCAATTTTGGTTTTTCTGTATCTATATGTTCACCACTATCAGGATCCCATGATTCTATATAAGGTACATCCATATTAAGATCAAAGAACCAACTTGTTGAATTAAGGGTCCCAGCCTTATTTTTTCCACCAATCTGGATATAATTGTTTGAACTGTCTCCTTCGTTACGGTAAACATTCCAGTTTCCATCCATATGGCTTTTACAGGAAGATCCACAAGTCACCTTATATTTGCCAGTACCCACCTCTTCAATTGATAGGTCATTTACTGGAATATCTATGCTATTTATTGTGAATGATAATGATTGCAGGTCAATTCCTGAATTAGGATCAGAGATTATAACGCTCACATCTGGAACTTCAAGGCCAATTACGCTATCAGGAGCAGGTTTCATATCTGAGAAAGAAGGCCCTGTAGAATCAAATAATATTGTTATATTATCTGAAACCAGTACATTACCATGATCATCTGTTACCTTTGCATTAATCTCATTATATCCATTCCCAAGAGATATAGTCCTATTAACTATAGGCTCTGATTGTTCATAATCATCAATCATTACTCCATCCCTGTAAATCTCTACTTCAAGAGGCGTTTCACTTATCTCAACCTCAAGATCAATTTCACCATCCTCAGCGAAATATATCCCATCAAATGAAACATCAGGTTCCAACCTGACATACTCAGGAGGTATCGAATCATAGGAATATTTCCATATATTATTCACCTGATTTCCTGCCTTGTCAGTGGCATAGACTGTAATATTATTGTCACCTTGCTCAAGGAATATTTCTGTAAGAGGTATGATGAATTCAGTGGTTTGATTCTCAAAAAGACCTTCAGCGATAGCATCTTTTTCTGCATATATTTGTCTTCCATCATCACGATCCATTGAATCATAACTCTCCTGGTGAACCACACCCTCTATAGTAGGTATGGAATTCCCTTTTTCATCTGAGTTAAAGAATTCTATAACCGGATCTTCTGTATCAATGTGAAAGACAGGAGATAAATAAGGTCCTCCTATACTTCCAAGACCTAATCTTTTTCCATATAGGTATAATTCATATTCCCCATTGCATTCTTCTAAAGAATAATTTAAAGAAAGGGTTTTATTCTCTTCATCAACCGGTAGGATATACTCACTTATACTACTGATTTCCTCTTCATTAAAGAACAATTTCCCAGAGGTTAAAGGGGTTTCCATAGCTTCATAGAACCATATCTTTATATCTGGTTCGGTGGTATTGAAATAATAATTTTCCTGGGCTACCTCTCCATCATACATGAATGTTGGTTCACTAGGCGTTTCGTTATCAACATTAAATATCCACTCTTCAGACACAGACCTTCCCGCCATGTCTGCAAATTCGAGTCTGATCATATAAGTCTCATCATTTTCTACGTATAGTTCATTTCCCTGCATAGAATATACATTAGTTCCATAGTCATTTGTCTCCTCGTTTAATATTGTGAAGAAACCTGAACCATATTCATATGTAGATCCATTAAACCTAAGGCTTAAAGAGGATATATTGATTGCATAATCATCACTTATGGTGAATTCAGGCCTGAATACATTCTCATTGTAATTGTTTTCAGGGAAATAAGAGTCAAGTTTAGGGTCTATATTATCAAGGTATACTGAACGTGCGTTACTATAATTTATATTACCTACATCATCTGTTATCTTAGAATATATAGGAATGCTTGTTGAATCAGTATATTCTGAAAAAAGGCCATCCAAAAATACCTCAAACTCATAATTAAGGTTTTCATCAACAACAATATCATATACTGTCCTGCATTGTTGTCCTGCTCCCCCTGCAGAAGTTTCGAGAGAATACACTCCATTTTCATCAAGAAGTATCTCTTGTGAAATATCTCCTTGTCCAAGCGTTTCTGAAGTGGTTATACCTGAAGGGGTTGTTAGCTCAATGTTAAAGGCATCATAATTTTCATTATGGAATGCTATCTTTTTCATTAGAGGATACTCAAAACCTAGTTCTCCATTACAAAAAGAACTGTTCAGATTTATTGTTTCCAATTGTGGATCAGGTATCCTGGGAACATCAACAGAATATCCTGAATTCGAATGATTGATTATTATTTCTACCTCTGTATCAAGCTCTTGTGTATGTCCTGAAACAGTGAAATCTTCCTTTACAGGCGAAGGTATAGGGTCAAGTACAGCTGCAAGGACCTTTCGGTCAACTTCAGCAATAAGTATTTCTGTCACTGAATTACCTGCTTTATCTATAGCAGTGACACTTACTTCTTTCTCTCCTTCTCCAGATGAAAGATTGATTGTTTTATCAAAAGCAGAGAATCCGTTTTCAATAATATACTCCTTTCCCAATCGAGTATCTTCATTTATGATTATCCGGTCAATACCATATATACTTTCACTAGGATTATCTGATGCAGATCCGGATACAGTCCTGTTCAGATAGTCCCGGCTCTTAGGGATTGGATCTAGTTCAAGTGAAGGTTCTGTTATATCTACAATGAAAGGGATATCTGGAAAATAACCAACTGGCCCTGTTACATTATCTCCTCCATATTCACCAATTTTTTTGCTTGCCATAACATCAACCAATTTCATACCTTCTGCTAGCTCCCCTTCAATTTCGCAGTCAAAAGCATAGTTATAGCCTGGAATTCCATGGCATTCGACATCTGAATTATCTGTTGTAAGATTAATGTGTGTAAGATTTATCACTTCATTCTCATCGAAAACAAGATAAAATCCAGTTCGGTTATTATTAGTATACCAAGTTCCAAAATCCCTTCCCTCATAATCTTTTCCAGCTAACTCTCCCAAGTATATTTCAGGTGTTTCTGGAACATTATCATTTATTTCAAAGTGCCAGTTTTTTGTCACATTGAACCTGACCATGTCTTCAGCATAAGCAGTAATTTTATAGATTCCATTATCCATATCTCTCCTTGGAGATATTTTTACATCAATCACAGGTCCATCTTCATTCGGTTCAAAATTCATCTCAAAGAATTGATTAGCAGTATCATCACCTGAAAAAGTATAAGTTTCCCCTTGTGTATGGTTTATTATAACAATTATGCTATCTGTATTTATTCCCTGGGTTCCAAGCCCGTTTCGATCATCTAGGGTAAAAGAGATATTTTTTCTTGTATCTCCAGTGATGGATTGGTTCATTGGTTGGATATTTTCTATTTTTGGTGGAGAATTATCATAAAAGAGGTTTATAGTCTCATTCTCCCCTTCATTTTCAAGGTAATCCTCACTGATCAAGGTGATGTTGTTGAAACCCTCTTCAAGGTTGATCTCAGTATTAAACCAACCCATTGGTGCAAAATTATCAAACAGTTCAAATTCTTCCTGAGAAGATACATCCGACTCAAGAGGGGTTTCTAAAGTAAGTTCCCTGTATCCGTTCTGGCATGAACCTATATCTTGTATTGGATAATACAGCCTGTGTTCTCTTTCATGATCAATAAACTTGATATAATATTCTTCATCCAGAACCTCCGTTTCCATGCAGTTTGCAGAAGTATCCTGTACCTGGATTACTGTATCCTCTGAGTTTGCATCTTGATTAATAGAATATGTTTCAAGAACAGGTTCTGAAAAGACAGTCTGAGTTTCATAGGTGCTTTCCCCATTTGAATTGTTTATTTTATATTTTAGGGTTCCATTTATTTCACCCGTTCCTTCCTTATAATAAATTATTCCTGTAACATTTATGCTTGAATCCCTTATAGATGGATCATAACTGTCAAATATCTCAAGAATAGGGCCTTTTGTATCAATCTCAAAATACCTGTTATGGATTATCTCTTGCTCATCGTATTCAACACCAAATGAATCATTGAATCTTATTGTAAACATGGTATTGTTGCCTGTTCCACCGTAATCCTGTATCTCTTCAAGACAATTCAGATGAGGGATTTCAAGCTCATATCTGTAAAATCTATCATTGGTGTTCTGTTCAAGTGGAATCTCGAAAGCACAATTTCCAGTACGCATTTCCACGCTTAAATCAGAGATATATATAGGCTCTGTAGAACTTGCTTGTACATCTATATAACTAGACCTGAATTTGTTGATTCCAAATCTTTGAAGAGAGGTATATTTGCTTGGATAATCACTTGCAAAAGTTATCTCTATTTCAGGACTTGTCTTGTCTTCTATCATCAAAGTTCCTTTATTCTCTTTGTTCAGGTTACAGCAGCTATAATCAAAATCAGGTGCATCTCCCAACCTTAACTCCATAGGTGACGTATTATATCCATCCCATGCAAAAATAGTTATATTGTAATTTCCTGGGAAAAGGTCATAATTTGTATTTTCATCAAGAGAATCGCCTGATGGCAGGTAAGATCCAGGATTAGGTGTCAGATTTCGGTACCAGTATGACCCTTCCTTTGAAAGCTGAAAATAATGTTCCTTTACAGGATAATTATAACAGAATGAGTCATTCAGGCATGTAAGTTGTACATATACCGTTCCTATCTGATCTTTTGCCCAGCGTGGATCATTGACAGATAGATTGAAAATGATATCCTTACCGTAATCAACAGAATTTGAATTATGTATGTTTGACCCTTCTTCATTTAATATTGAATTTATAGTTATTTCTTCAGGACCTATATGATCCCAGAATAAAGTGTAATAAAAAGGCCCACCTCTGTTTTCTCCTTCCTGTCCGGTTTCACCTGACCAGAATTCAAACTCGTTTTTTCCATAAAACATACTTACAGAAAGTTCAAAATTTGTAGCACGAAAACCCTCATATTGGGTGGTATCTCCAGAAGCGGGAAAGATTCTTGTTTCCTCATCAATATTGGTGCCATTCTCTTGTATCTTATACAAGTATATCTTTTTTGCAACATTATCCCTGAGTTCCCCTTCTAAGGTAATTCCTCCCCCTTCTAAACTCAATTCCTCAGGCCCGAAAAGAGTTCCGTTTTCAGGATTATCAATTATCATCTCAGGAGGTTCTGTATCAATAGGTATCAGTTGGCAGTCCACTTCTTCATCATTTAAACCATTATCAATAGATGAGAAGCATATTGTTATGCTATTGTTTATTCCTTCAGGTAAAATATCTTCTGCATCAATCTTTTTCCTGAATCCGGAAAGTGTTGATCCATATGATGCTGTAGTATTAGGTACACATTCATTCAGTGTATCACCAGATTGATTAATGCAATATGTTAGGTTTGCACAGCCAAACGGTTTAAAATAGTCATTGGTTGGATTATCAGGATCTTGATATATCCTGAAATCATCTCCTCCATCATCACAAACAATTTGTAACCAGTTTTTTCTTGTATAGAATTTGGAGTCATCAATACCCTCACACCCATTTATTTCATCATCATCATAACAATATCTTACAGAAGTGCTTGGTGCATTTCCATCTATAACGAATCTTGAACTTGCCTCCCCTGTTGTACAACTTGCTGAAAGAGGCCATTCAGAACATTCATCAGTAAGATTGGTACAGGTAATGTTTAACTTATGGTAGCCCTCGTATGAAGGGGAATAAAGTTCAGCCATCAAAGTCTTATATGAATAAGTCCCTCCTTCTTGAGGTTCCATCTCACTTCCTTCAAAAAGATGCATACCGCCATCAAGCGTTTCATAGAAGCAATTAAGTTCCTTCCCTGGTGTTTTGAAGGATATTTCAAGCTCTCCATGGTTGATATCGTAATCAGAATAAATCTCACCATATGGGATTATATCTTTTATAGCTCTTTCTTCATCCATGAAAATAAGTTCGTTATATTCCCAGACATTTCCAAAGAAATCCTGGCATTGGATTGCAACAGTCCATGAACCATCAGAAGCTCCCTGCCCTAAAGGCATTGTGAAATTCTCTTGAACACCCTCTTCTATGGAAAAATAAGTATAATCATTGAACATTGAGGTTATTGAGCCATTAGGTCCTGTTTGTGATTCAGAAGCATTTATGCATTGATCATAATTATCTATATCAGTGAATCTTGCCATGCATATACCGCATTGTTGGACAAATTCATCAGGACGCAAAGATACGTTTACCTTGTTCACATTATGCCTTACAAAAGGATTAACCTCTGTATCAATTATTGGTACTCTTGTGTCCGCTGCAAGCTCCCTGGTTTTTATGGGTTCAGTATTATTATACTTATCCACTGAGAAATAACGCAGGTAAACGTATCCTTCAGTATCATTGATATTAGGAAAATTTTCTCCATCAAGAGTTATTTCAACTGAAGAGCTGCCTGTTTTTGTGAGATTATTAGGATAACATTCTCCTTCAGTATCAGCGCAGTAGTATAACTTGGTATTCTCTTCATCTCCCTCATGTGGATGAGATATGAAAAAAGTTACAACACTTCCCTTTTCAGTGATTGTACCTGGAGCGCTTACATTTGTTACAGGTGCATATATATCTTTTTGGCATCTACTTTTTTCCTGGCCTTCCAGGTGAGAACAATCTGAAACATTATCGTCATTTGCATCTTTGACACAAGCTCCGTCAATCCACTTGCAAAAACCTATATCACACTGGTCTGCACTGTATTGGATCTCTTCTTCACTTCCACATTCCCTGCCTATACAGTTTCCACCATCTATATTCAAAGACTGAGTAGTTTCCCAGTCCTCAGTTATACCAACGCATGACTTTTCATCAATAAATTCATCACAGGATGTAGGGCCGTCATCCTGATCTGGTTCTTTGCATTCAAGACAGCCTTCATAGGCTTCATCTTCAGGATAACATCCTCCTAAAACATCACACACTTCTGCAGTACAGTTCATATTATAGAAAAGGCCTTCACCACACATGTTACAGTTCTCTGTTCCTTGGTATCCTGGCGAATAGCAATACCCTTTTCCAAGGTCCTCAAATTCAGGGGATGGATACCATTGGCAGTTTTCAGCACTTTCCAGAGGATTGTTGCAATGGTTGAGTTCACAAGCACCTTTTGTCTGGTATGAATAGCAATCAGTATCATAATGGCAATATTTGCATTCATCAGCTGTTGTCTGGGATAAGTCTACATAACAATATCGTTCTTCGCCATCCTCATACAGGCAAGGGTTATCATCTATATCAGATACACCATAAATATCATTATACATGCTGAATATATTTTGGTCTTTAATCCCGCTATCATTGCAGTTTGATACAGCTTGACAGGATACACTTGAAGAGGTTTCAGTACAATGTTGTTCATGCGGCGTACAATCATCCAGTATATCGAAATTGTTCATCTCATCACAATTTACGACATGGTGGGTAGTATCTTCGCTATAACAGAATTCCTTATCTGTATCTGTCAAATCACAATAGCCTTCTTTAAGTGCACAAAGACTATCTCCAGGACTTATTGTTATGTGGGTATCAAGGGAGAAAGTATTAAGGTCATTATCATTACAGTAAGCGTCATCAGTATCACAGTCTATCTTGAAGGTTACAGTATATTCCTCGCTTTGACCAAAAGAAAGACCTGTCTGCGAAGACGTCTTAGTGAGTGTCTTTGAAAGGATGGTATCCTCCTCTGTAAGAATGATAGGTTGCAGCAAGTTAGATACAGGAGATATGTTGATCAGCCTGACCTTATCAAGGCAGGAGGTATCATCAGAAAGCAGATCCCATGAGAAATCAAGATAATCATCAGAACAATGTGGAGGAGTAAAATTAAATTCGATACTATCAGTGTTAAAGGAATGGAAGAAACATGTATCATCAAGTTCAGTAAGGTTAAATTCCTTTGTTTGTTCTCCATTAAAATTAAAAGTTTCTGTTATTGTTTCATAATCTCCAGATTCATGGTATATTTCAACAGTTATATCCTGGGGGTAGAAAGTATCTAGAACATATTGGTTTCCATCACTTCCACCCCAACCACTGGTTGTAGCTGTAACAAGCTCTCCTGAGATATCCCCTGTGATTGATATCGTGCATCCATCACTCGAGCTTGCGCAGTCAAAAGGACCCCCATCTTCATAAAATAATTCGATCGTTAGGTCTTTAGTTTCACAAGCTCCTCCAGAAAGGCTCTTTCCAAACAAATCACCCTCATTTTCACAACAATATAACTCTCCTTCCTCTGGAACAGAGACAAGTTTTCTGGTACCTGTTTGTCCTTCCTCACCACATGTGCAATATTCGACCTCATCTACATTTATAAGGCTATCTGATTCCTTAATTTTAAAACCAGTCTGGCAGGACGGGACACATGAAGTATTCTCATTGAAAGGAGAACTGTAACCTTCATCATCATAATAGGAACAACAAACATCTTCCATGTCCATTCCACTAAAACCTTCATCAATATTATTATGGCATCCATCCAGGCATCTTCCATCATCCCCTGGGAACTCATACTCGCATCCTTCACATGTACTACTCACACATGCCTCATCTCCCGATTCATCACTCAAGCATAACTGGCATTCTGCCTTTGCAATGCATTGGTCTCTTTGATTGCTGTCATCCACATCAAGGCTTGAACAATCAAACTCACTTATGCAAGTATCATCTGAATAATCTATCTCATTGTATCCGCTACATTCGGCGCAATCATCAACACATAGTGGAGATTCTCCTCCAGAAGGATCAGTTGTTCCTATTGGACAATAAAAGCAACCGGGCACATCCTGGCAGTCTCCCGGGTTATCAATAACACTACACTGTCCCCCTGCCTCAGCCTGACATTCTCCCCCGCTTTCCAGAGGTTTACCATCACAATCAGAGCAGCTTTCAACACAACTTGTAGGTTCATTATCACACCATAAGCACCCTTCACCAATACACTCAGTTTCACTATCATTATGCTCACCGCATACATCTTCTTCCCCTTCACATAAAGCATACCTGTAATCACCAGACTGTGTTGTGCATGGAGGTGAATAATCCAAAGAGCCTTCAATAAGATACCCTGTACTGTCTTCGCAGATAAATTCAGTATCAGGTTCGCAAACCGGATCCTGGTTTTCATAGTAACAGCAACCATCTTTGCAGGCATCAATATCATCTATTGAATCGCTGAAGAAATTATTCACACAATCAGTTTGATCAGAAGGATAATTCTCTCCACCGTATATGTCATCATCAGGGCAGCATTCCTGTTGAGGTATATCCTCATTACAATAGTAATCAGGATTGTCTGCCACATAAGGATTTCCACAATAACCTCCAATCACTGGAGATAGAACTAGTAATAAAGGCAACACTATACAAATATAACGAGCTAACATACCACCCACTCTTTTTACCTGAAGATATCACAGGCTTTACCTTTTAAAAAGGTTTCGTTTAATCCGAGTTTTTCTAAAAAATAGTAGAATATATATATTAAAATGGCAGGATACCATA
>CAYYOI010000009.1:0-48626 GCA_964473285.1 uncultured Methanosarcinales archaeon
ATATGGTATCCTGCCATTTTAATATATATATTCTACTATTTTTTAGAAAAACTCGTTTTTTGGGAAAGCTTTAAAAGAAGCCATTGTTTCCTTGACTGCAATGATGAGAACACATACTTGCGGAGAACTCAAGCAGACAGATATTGACAGTGAAGTCACTTTATGCGGCTGGGTGCATTCAAACAGGGATCATGGAGGGCTTATCTTCATTGACCTAAGGGACCGTTATGGTCTGACTCAGATTGTATTCGATCCTAAAAATAAGGAAAATCATGCAACAGCAGAAAAGCTAAGACGAGAAGATGTTATCCAGGTAAGAGGGACTGTGATAAAACGTAAGGAAGGGATGGAGAATCCAAACCTTGTGACAGGACAGGTAGAGGTTGATATCCATTCACTCAACATACTTGCAAAGGCTGAGACTCCGCCTCTCGAGGTTGATGACAGGATTGTTGCTAACGATGAGATGCGACTCAGATATAGATATCTTGATCTTCGAAGACCAATAATGCAGGAGAACCTGAAGAAACGGTTCATAGCTGCACAGGCCGCAAGGGAGTATCTGAATAACTATGAATTCATGGAAATAGAGACACCTCATCTGGTAAAGTCCACACCCGAGGGTGCACGTGATTATGTGGTTCCAAGCAGGGTGAATCCTTCAAAGTTCTATGCTTTACCGCAAAGCCCGCAGCTATACAAGCAACTGCTGATGATTGCGGGGTTTGACCGTTATTTCCAGTTCGCAAGATGCCTTCGTGATGAGGACTTGCGTTCTGACAGGCAACCTGAACATACCCAGATAGACCTTGAGATGAGTTTTGTTGAAGAGAAGGACATCCGTGACTTTGTCGAGGGGCTTTTCAAGGATATGACAGAAAAAGCATTCGGGATAAAGATAAAAGAGCCTTTCACTGTGATAAGTTTTGATGAAGCAATGGATAAATACGGATGCGATAAACCAGACCTGAGGTTCGGGCTTGAGCTTACTGACGTGACCTCAATTGTAAAGGATTGCGATTTCAGTGTTTTCCAGAACGTGATAAAGTCAGGAGGACTAGTGAAATGCATAAACCCAGAGCATGATTTCTCGCGAAAGGAAATTGATAATCTTATAGAGTTTGCAAAAAAACAGGGCGCAAACGGGATGGCATGGATGCGTGTGACAGATGAAGGCCTTGAATCCAATATCGTGAAATACTTCAATGAAGATGTGCAAAAACGCCTGCTTGAAAGAACAAAGGCAAAGCCTGGAAGCGTGCTGATGTTTATCGCTGATAAGCCAGGTGTCACAAATTATTTGCTTGCTGAGCTTCGTAAGGAACTAGCCAGGCGTCTTGAGCTTTATGATGAATCTGAGATGAAGTTCTGCTGGGTTGTTGACTTCCCATTGTTCGAATGGAATGATGATGAGAGCAAGTGGGATTCAATGCATAATTTTTTCTCAATGCCAAAAAAAGAGCATATCAAATATCTTGATGAGAATCCTGGAAAGGTTTATGGCGACCTGTTTGACCTTGTGCTAAACGGAGTTGAGCTAGGAAGCGGGTCTATTCGAATCAACCAGCCAGACATACAGGAGAAGATCCTTTCTATTATCGGTTTTGACAAGAAGGATGCAAAAGATTCTTTCGGATTCCTAATGGATGCATATAAGTATGGCGGTCCGCCTCACGGAGGAATGGGACTTGGTTTTGATAGGTATATAGCAATGCTTACAGGGACCCATGATATAAGAGAGGTCATAGCATTCCCAAAGAATAAGGCTGCGCAATGTCCTATGGATGGATGCCCAAATCCTATAACACAGGGACAGCTAAAAGAGCTTCATCTAAAGCTGGATGTTGTCAATACCAACTGATACCCATAGGTTCATAATTTTCTGTCTTTTTTTCGGTAGAGTCATCCAGAATGCTGCTTTTTTTGCCGCTTTCTGTATTGACCTCTTCTAAGACCTTGGTATCGGAATCTACCAGATCCTGAAGGAATTTTATGGTCTTCTTTATGTCCTCATCTGAATCATTCTGGGTGTCTATGGTTATTTTCATGGGGTTGGTTTTTGCTTTGTAATATAAATTCTTTTTGGCAAATTATTCCTTTTGATTGGTTTTTCGGATGATTCTTTTGGCAATAACTTTAAAAATAAGCTTTCCTTTTTGTATGGAATGAAAAAACCAAGTGCAGTGCTTACAATCCTTGTAATAAACATTGCATTGTTTGTGATGCAGATCATCTCAAAGTCTGCTGATTTTCCATTGACAGAGATGTTGTGGCTTGATAGTGCAAAAGTCATTTCCCAACCATGGATAATCGTGACTTCAATGTTTTTGCACGGGAGTTTTGAGCATATACTTTTCAATATGTTCGTATTACTTATGTTTGGCTCATTGATAGAGCAAAGGATAGGGACAAAAAGATTCTACATGATATATTTTGCGTCAGGAATACTGGCTGCAATCGCTTTTGTAGTGACACCTTTCGGGAATTATGCAGTGGGTGCAAGCGGTGCAATCATGGGGATACTTGGTGTTACAATCATGCTGCTACCCCATCTACAGGTACTATTCTTTTTTGTAATACCGATGTCAATGAGGACTGCAGGTATAATAATAGCAATGGTGGATATCCTTGGGGTACTGGGAGTCGGGCCAGGCGGAATCGCTAACATATCACATCTTGCAGGGCTTGCGTGCGGGCTTGGATACGGTTATTACCTGAAATCCAAAAAACAAAAGGTAATGAGGCCAGAAGTGAGAAAAAAGAGAACAAAGAGAACAGAGATGAGTGATGATGATATAGAGGCCTACCTGCGCTATGGAAGGCTATGAAAAGATTTATAAGATTCTTTGAATTTGATAAGAACATGACACAATTGGTAGCGCTTCTTTCTACAGGTAAAGGAACATGGGGACAGGTTGCAAAAGTCCTTAGATCGCAGGAATGGGAGAAGATATTCCTTATCACTAACCAGTTCGGAAAAGACAAGTTCCAGCCGGATGCAAAGACAGAACTTATTGTTGCCAATTTCAATGATGATATCCTTAAACTGAAGAAAGAGATACTTTCAAGCCTTAAAGAGAAGGTGACAGGAATTGAGGTTGCGGTAAACATGTGTTCAGGCTCAGGGAAGGAGCATACTGCGCTTGTAACTGCACTGCAGGAACTGGGTGTGGGTTTCAGGTTTGTTGATCTTTCTGATGGGCAGCTGGAGATTCTCTGAAACTGCGATAGACGCGAAAACCGCTTTTTTTTGCAAGGACGTCCACGTTTCCAAAGACAGATTCCATGTACTTTGAAAGTGTCTTTCCTCCTATATTGTGCCTTGCCACTATCTGGAGCGAACCATTCTCCTGAAGGTGTTCTAGTGCTCCTGCAATCATTGCCTGGCATATTGATTTGCCTGCGGTCTGGGGAGGGTTGAGAAGTATCTCGCTGAAATTTCCGGTTATATTCTGGTAGATATCGCTTTGCAGGATTGTGACGTTTTGTATGTTGTTATCCCTTGCATTCTTTTTTGTGAGCTTTACAGCGCGCTCGTTGACATCAGAAAGTGTGACATGGGAGGAAGGATATGCTTTTGCAAGGGAAAGGCCTACAGGGCCATAGCCACAGCCAAGGTCAAGGATGGATGAACCTTTAATGGATGCTGAAGCTATAAGGAGGTGGGTTCCTTTATCTATATGGTCTTTTGAAAAGATGCCTGAACCGGTAGTAAGCTTAAGGGAATTGCCCAGGAGTGTTACTTCCAATTGCTGATAACGAGGCTTTGATTCAGGACTCCTGGAAAAGTAATGATCAGTCATATGATACCTGCAAGGGCATAACCAAGGCGGTTTGATGCGCGGATTATGTCCTGGTTGGTCGCACCCTGTACGATTATGCAGTTATCCTCCAGGTCGATACTGGTCTTGTTGGTGACCCGGAAATCAAGCACCACGGTCTGGGGTGTTGCGTTCTCACAGGTTATGACTGGCCGCCCCATATCATTCTCTTTTGTGAAGGCTGCCTCACTTGGAATATTGTAGAAATCATAGGTCTGACCCAGGAATTTTCCCACTTCTACCATACCAATAACGCTATGTGAGCTTGCATCAGGATCAACAGTAAGATAGACTTTTTGTGTCCTGAATATTGCAGGTAGGGCTTGTGGATCAAGGGGGATGCTGTCAACTTCCATTGGGCCATAATGCATCTCGATTGTGTGAGAGCGGTTGCGCCCTTCCACATTAACTGTGGTGTACCATCTTCCGCTTATGTTCAAGACATTGAATCCATTATACTGGTATTCTTTTATTGAATCTTCCTCTTCCATGTTAAGGAAGATCATGAAAAATATTGCTGCAATAATTCCTACAAAAAACAGAGAGACTATTATGAATGAACGGGTTTGTCTTTTTTGTTTGCGTGCTGGTTCTTCGTAGCCTTCCTTGTTATCTTCTTCGTTAACCTGATCTTCGTCATTTTGGGATTCAGAGACTTCCTTGGGTCTCTTGGGCTCATCGGATTCCTTGGATTCCTTGGACTTATTGGACTTATTGGATTCCTGGATTTCATCCTTTAATCTATCATCAGATTCCTGGGATTCCTCTTTGGGCTGTTTTACTACTTTCCTTATTTTTCGTCTCTTCATCATATGACCCCTAACATTCCATAGACAAGTCTTGTAGTCATCCGCATGAAACTGTCTGCACCACTTCCATAAAGATGTATGCAGGATCCTTCATTTGTGATTCTTGTCTCATCAGAAACCTCGTATACCAGTACGGGGACCTGTGAGCTGCAGTTGATTATGGAAATATTGTGCGGACTCTCTTTTGTGAAACCATTCCTTACATATATATTCATGTGTCTTGCAGAGGTATCTGTAAGATAGAACTGTGCTACGGCAATATCCCTTGCGGCAGGTGAATCAGGATCAGAGGTCACATCAATCTGCTTTGTTGAGGTAAGATACTGTATTATCTCATCTGATACGTTGATGGATTCAACATCCTGGGGAAGATAGTATGCCTTGAGTGGTTTTCCATCTATTGTTGTCTGGAATCCTTCGTTTGTGCTTGTGAAGGAGAGATCATCGTATTTCTGCTTTTCAGTATCAGAGGAGAAACCGCTGAACATGATACCAAACCCACTGCTGGCCATCAAGAATACGATCAAAAAGCCTATGATAAGCTGTTTCTTGGACTTTTTGTTTTGAGGGGATTTCTTTGGACTCCTGGTTTTCTTGCGCTTGGCCATGTCTTTGCAGAATCAAGGTGAATTTAAATGTTTTTCTAAAAAAAGATAAACCGTCTTATTATCCTGAAAACTATGTCTGAAGTTCTAGAAAAACATACTGGAGGAAAGCTGGATATCGTATCAAAGCTGCCGATAAGGAATCAAGAAGATCTCTCTATTGCCTATACCCCTGGTGTTGCAGAGGTCTGCAAGGCAATAGCAAAAGATAAGGGACTGGCTTATGATTACACGATCAAGAGAAACACTGTTGCTGTGGTCACTGATGGCTCAGCAGTACTTGGTTTGGGGAACATAGGTCCTGAAGCATCCCTACCGGTCATGGAGGGAAAATGCATGCTTTTCAAGGAGTTTGCCGGGATAAACGCTTTTCCGATTGCGCTTACAACACAGAAGCAAGAAGAGATAATAAGCCATGTCATGTCTATCGCACCGGTGTTTGGTGGAATAAATCTGGAGGACATATCAGCGCCAAGGTGTTTTGAGATTGAGGAAAGGCTGAAGGCTGAGCTTGATATACCTGTGTTCCATGATGACCAGCACGGTACAGCGATAGTAGTGCTTGCAGGAATAATCAATTCACTGATACTTACAAAAAGGGAGATAGGAGAGACCAGATTCATAATAAACGGAGCAGGCGCTGCAGGTATAGCTATAACAAAACTGCTTATCCTTGAAGGGGCAAAGGAGATCATAATGGTTGATTCAAAGGGTGCTATCCACAATGGACGGGACTCGCTGAATAAATACAAGGAAGAGATAGCAGAAAAGACAAATCTTTCAGGAAAAAAAGGTTATTTGAAGGACATAATACAGGGAGCTGATGTTTTTATAGGGGTCTCAAAGGGGAATATCCTTACAGGAGATGATATAAAGTCAATGAATAAGAATCCTGTAATATTTGCGCTTGCGAATCCTGAACCGGAGATAGAGCCAGGACTTGCTTATGATGCAGGTGCGGCAGTTGTTGCGACTGGAAGATCTGATTATCCTAACCAGGTAAATAATGTACTGGCGTTTCCAGGGCTTTTCAAGGGGGTTCTTGAATCAAGGACAAAAGATATAACCGAAGGGATGAAACAGGCAGCGGCTTACGGACTTGCAAGGGCTGTGCGTGAACCTGTTTTTGACCATATAATCCCCGGACCTTTTGAGAAGGGTGTGGCTGAAATTGTGGCAGAATCGGTTATTTCCTTCATCAAGAACCAAAAATTTAAATAGGTATACTCCTATGAAGAGATAAAAGAAGAACGAGGTGAATGTATGTCATTTATTGTAAAAGCAAAAATTAAGGAAGCAGCAATTGTTGATGGTAAGCAGCTTAATGTTGCAGGGGACTTTGCAGACGCGCTTGATGAGAAGGTCCAGGCACTTGTAAAAGAAGCATGTGAAAGGGCTTCAGCAAACGGGCGAAGCACTGTCATGGCAAAAGACCTTTAGACAATATCTTCTTCCTTTAATTGATTTATTTTATTTACTATTGCATCCAGGCGTTCCTCGTCTGTGAGGCCTTTATTTTTCTCGAGTTCCTTGATCTTCTCTTTTTGTTCCCTTATGATTGATTCTTCTATGTCGCGGCTTGCCCTGTCCAGTTTCACATGAGGCACTTTCTTTGATCTCTTTTTCTTTGTTTTCTTTTCAGGTATATTAAGGCGCTCACTTATGTTCTGGATCTGCTGGAGAAGTGATTGAAGAATGGATTCTTCCTCTTCACCTTCTATGTGGCCCATCTCTTTGAGATGGAGTTCAAGCTCCTCTAGATGCTCCAGAAGCTTTTTCTTGTTCTCCAGGTTCTTGGAGCAGGACTTGATGCGCTGGAGCTTATCCTTAAGAAAACGTTTCTGTTCTATAGAATTGACGTGCTCATCATAACTTTTGGCAAGGAGCATCAAGTAATCATGCAATCTACGATGGTTTGTACCACGGAATAAAGGCTCGTCTGAGATCATTTAAACAAACCCTTCTTTTTAGGAGAAGGGGGAGGTGGTGGTGCCTGTCCAGGAGGCGGACCTTGTTGTGGGCCTTGCTGTGGACCAGGTGGGCCTTGCTGGCCCGGAGGAGGAGGAGGCATCCCTGGATTGAATGGAGGGAACTGCCGATTGCCTTGATCTGGATTGGATTGTCCATAAGGCTGGCCAAATGATTGACCAAAGGATTGGCTGGATTGTCCGGAATCAAAACCGGATGAACTTCCCATCTGGGGCATGGAACTACCGCTGTTTCCCATATTGCCCATAGAGGAGAACTTTTCTTCAAATGAAGGTTCTGGTTTTTCTTCTTTTGATTTTGGTTCAGCAGATTGATTCTTATTGATAGAATCAAGGGAATCTGCAACAGAAAGTATGGCTTCAGCAATCTTTTCGTTCTGATCAATGATTGTATCCAGTTTCTCATTGAGATTCGCAAGCTTGCTCAGGCGGGAGGTGATCTCTGAATCACCCATCTTGAGCTCCATGTTGGCTTCCTTGAATATCTCCATCAAAGAATTGATTGTCTTGTTAAGCTCTTTTATAGAACGATCTGCGGGTTGCTTGTCGCCTGAATTGCGCAATTGGCTGATCTCACTCCTTAGTTTAGCAATCTCACTGTGAGGCATCAATTCATATTCATCATCTCGGGCAACCATACGGTAATCCTCTTTTTTTATGAAATGGGACTTTTGTTTTTATAAATCTTTCGTTAAGCGGTTTTCGAGGAGAGCAGGAGAGTTATGACTGAATAGTGAACCCAAACTTATTTAAAAAAACACACTATAGGTCCTTTATCCATGGATGAAAAAGAGGGTTCTATTAAAAGTAATTCTCAGGAGGAGAATATAAACCGTCTGGAAAGAGGAAGCTATTACCTGAAGAAGCTTTATGCCCTTCATGAGAAAAAGAAAAAAGCAATAGTAGAGCGGCTTGATCGGGAGAAAAAGGATGGAAACGCGTTTTCTCAAGTAAAAAAATATTCACATGAGCAGTTGGAAATCCTAGAAAAGGATCTGGGGCTGCTTGAAATAGACAGGGACCAGATAATATACACGAAAGAGACTGAGGATGAACTTAAGCAGACAATCCTCAGGAAACACCTCAAGCTTGAAGAGGACAGGAGCCTTACCGAAGAAGAAGAGAAGATGGTAGAGAACCTGCTTATCTACCTGAAAATGTATTACTTTCTCATAAAAGAAGAACAGACCTATGTGCAAAAGCAGGATGTCTTACAGTTGAAAAAGATAGTCTTTGAACAAGCCAACTATCTTTTGAGAATACTCTCATCCCTTAACGAGAATATAAAGAAAGATAAGCACAAGATACTGGAGACTTATACTTATCAATCAAAGAATATGCCTATCACGATAAACATAATACAAAAAACCGGGGAATACGTGCCCGTATATGAGCTTAATATCGCAAGCATAAGCTGTTATACAAAATATTTCCTGGAGAAGATAAGAAGGGAACTCATCCAAAAGAGCCTGGGAATGGGAAAGATAGACATTCTCATGACAGACCCGGAGATAGAAGAGATTGCAATCAATTCAGCCAACGAACAGGCGTGGGTGTATCACAAGAAATACAACTGGCTCAAGACCACAATCCAGCTTGAGAGCAAGGAACAGACAAGGCATTATGCGGAGATGATAGGAAGGAAGGTAGGAAGCAGCTTACTGTGCTTGAACCATTGAGGGATGCAAGCCTTAATGCTGGAGACAGGGTCAATGCAACGCTCAATCCAATATCAACAAACGGAAATACTATCACCTTACGTAAGTTTGCTGCAAAACCATTTACTGTAACCTACCTTGTAAAGACCAGGACAATAACACCGCAAGCTGCGGCAATGATCTGGCTTGGGATGCAGTATGAACTTTCAGCGCTCATAATAGGAGGGACTGCTTCAGGAAAGACTTCGATGCTTAATGCTGTTGCCAACCTGTTCCCTTCGAACCAGAGAATTATCACAATCGAGGACACAAGAGAGATCCAGCTACCTTTATTCCTGCACTGGGTGCCGATGAACACGCGAATTCCGAATGCTAAAGGAAGGGGTCAAGATGCTTGACCTGATGATAAACGCGCTCAGGCAGAGGCCGGATCGTATCCATGTTGGAGAGATCAGGCGCAAGAAGGAGGCTGAGGTGGCTTTTGAAGCGATCCATACTGGGCATAGTGTATATGGTACTTTTCACGCGAACAGTGCAGAGGATGCTGTGACAAGGCTTGTAAGCCCTCCAATCGAGATTCCAAGGAACACGCTACCAGGTATTTCAATGATGATAGTCCAGTACAGGAACAGGAGATCTGGGCTTAGGAGGACTTTCCAGTTTGCAGAGATAACTGATGAGGGAAAGTCTAATGTCCTGCTCCAGTATGACCCTAAGAAGGACATACAACTTCAGATGAACAGGTCAACTTCGATAATGAATAATATACACCAATTCACTGGAATGAGTCAAAGCGAGATAAAAGAGACCATTGTCAATAAGACCAATGTGTTGAAATACCTTGTGAGAAACAAGATAAACAGTGTTGACAGCGTGGGAAAGGTAATGGCTGAGTATTACACCAATCATGATTATCTGATGAAATGTGTCAAGGATAATGTGGTCATAAAATGAGCAGCACAATAATCCCAAAGATTACACAAAGATTCCCTGAACTACCTTCACAGCTCATAATTGCAGGAATGACTGAGACACCTGAAGAGTTCGTGAAGAAGTCGCTGATAAGTGCGGGATATCTTACTGCAGGACTGTCCTTCATAGTTATCCTTTTTGCAACCAAGAATCCTACCCTGTGGTTAGGGGTCTTGGGAATGATTCCTGCTTTCTTCGGTCTATTCCTTTTTTTCATGCAGGCACCTGTGGTGAAGATACAGAAGAGAGCAAAGGAGATCAACAGGGAAATCGTTTATGCGGGAAGATTCATAGTAATAGAGATCGAATCAGGGGTTCCGTTGTATGATGCGATGAAGAACCTCATATCTGCTTATCCTGGAATCGGAAAATATTTCAGGGATCTTATCACAAAGGTGGATTTTGGTACAGCAATGGAAGATGCAATCAATGAGACAATACTTTACAGTCCTTCTGACCAATTCAAGAAAATGCTTTGGCAGATACTCAATGCAATCAATACGGGAGGGGACATCCATAAATCCCTGAATTCTGTTGTCGAGCAGATCGTACGTGAGCAGCAGATAATGATGAAAGAATACGCAAAAAAACTGAATCCTTTAGCAATGTTTTACATGATGATTGCGGTCATTGCCCCTACACTGGGAACAGCCATGCTTGCTATAGCAACTAATTTTTTGGCTGTTGATATAGGAAAAGGAGCGCTCACTGTAATTGCAGGGGGGATCCTGTTCGTGCAGATCATGTTTTTACAGATAATAAGATCACAGAGGCCTGCGGTAGTATGAGTGAAGAAGAAAAAGGGAAAAAGGACCTTAAGGCTAAGGAGATCAAGAAGGAAGTATCCAAAGGAATGTCATTCATGGAAAAGCTTGCGCAGAAGAAGCGTGAGCGGGCACAGAAAAGAGACCAGGCAATTAAGGAAAAGAAACTCAAGAAGAAGATGCGGTCGAAGCGAAACTTTCGGCAGTTCTTTGAGCATTACCTTCCAAGGGCAGGGCTGGAAGGGACCCTGGATGATTACAAGCATAAGATATTCATCGCAAGCATCATACTCTCCTTCATATTATACATAGGAACAATCGTTTATGCTTTCACTAACGGGTTATTCAATCTATGGTATCTGCTTTTCATAACCTTTGTTGGAATCCCTGTGCTTTTAGCTTCAGCAGGGGTACTAGTGATCGCGATATTTGTCATATTCATAGAGACCAGAATTTATAACAGGAAAAACCAGATAGAGGAAGTATTTCCTGATTTCCTGCAGCTTGCGGCCGCAAACTCAAGGAGCGGGATGACAATAGATAGGGCATTGTGGGCAGCAATAAGGCCGCAGTTCGGGGTGCTTGCAAAGGAGATTGAGCTTGTTGCAAAAGAGACTATGAGCGGGATAGACCTGCAGAAGGCTTTGCGTGATTTCTCTGAGAAATACGATTCACCTACAGTCCAGAGGTCTATACAGTTGATGATAGAAGGAATAAATGCAGGAGGGCATATCGCAGAGATACTTGACAGGATCGCACTTAACCTGGAGGAGACTGCTGCAATGCAAAAGGAGATGGCTGCAAATGTAACAAGCTATGTCATGTTCATCCTTTTTGCAACACTTGCTGCAGCCCCTGCGATGTATGGGCTTTCTAAGCAGCTTATCGCGATCGTCACAGAGATAATGGGGCAGATGGAAACAGGAGGAGGCTCAAGCGGCATGGGGCTGTCCATTGGAGGGGGAGGAGGTCTGAGTGTGGAGGATTTCACGTTCTTTGCAAACCTGAGTATCTCTGCAACAGTCATTTTTGCAGGGTTGATAGTCTCAACCATTAAGACCGGAACTGTGCGGTCGGAATTAAAGAAGATACCGATATACCTTTTGATAGCATTCGGGATATTCAAATTGGCGGATTTCACATTATCAAAGATGTTTGCAGGGATGTTTTGACAGTATAATAGTAGGGAAAAGGATATATTAAGAGACAAAACCACAACATTTATATAACATAAATATCAGGAAAGACTAAAAAACTCAAGATAAATGAGGTGAAATTATGAGGAAAAAAGGACAAGCAGCAATGGAATTCCTTATGACCTATGGATGGGCAATCCTGGTTGTATTAGGAGCGATTGCAGCATTAGCATATTTCGGAGTTCTCAGCCCGCAACAATTCATACCTGAGAAGTGTACACTACCACCAGGATTCGGATGTCTGGATCAAACTGGAGATACCAGCGGTTTTCAATTTGTGATGACAAATGGACAGGGAAATCCAGTCGAAATAGATGCGCTAAACTTTACGGATAATAAAGGTAACAGCAATGATTGTGAAGTTGGCGGTACTACAATTGACTCAACAAACCCTCTGAGCTTAAGCAGCGGACAACAGGAGACTATCAGTTGTAACCACCCTACAGGTAACTACGCGTCAGGTGATAAGATCATGGCAACCGTTACCTTTGAGTATGATAGCGACGCAGGCCTTACACATACAAAAACTGGTGATCTTGTTATAGAAGTACCATAAACTTTTTTTATTTTAATAATTTCTTTTATTCAATGCGAAAGCCAATAGTTGCAGGACAATTCTATGAGGGATCCAAAGAGAGGTTGTTAGATCAGATCTCTGAGTGTTATAAACACCCTTTCGGGGCGGGAAAGCAGGAGCGCAAGGCTATAAAGCTCATGATTCTTCCTCATGCGGGGTATCCTTTCTCAGGGCCATGCGCAACGCATGGGTATGCACGTCTTGCGCGGCCGAATAAGATCATTCTCCTGGGGCCGAGCCATGCAGGTTTTTCTACCTGTGTGTCAGAGGATTCATGGGAGACGCCTTTGGGAATCGTGAAGACTGTGGGAGTGTCTGAGACAGGGATTCCTGTTGATGAATACGGGCATGGGACAGAGCATTCGCTGGAGGTGCAACTGCCTTTTTTGCAGGAGATGTTTGAGGAAGTGCCACCAATAGTTCCGGTGATGGTGAGTTCTGACCCGGTGGAGACCGGTCGCAGGCTGTCTCAGGTCTATGAGACTGGTGATACGATCATCGTGTCGTCTGATTTCACCCATTATGGGGCTTCTTTTGATTATGTCCCGTTCAGGGAAAATGTTAAGGAAAATATGTATGAACTGGATAAGAAAGCTATTGATTTCATCCTTCAGAATGACCCTGCCGGGTTTTCCGACTACGTGGCGCGCACGGGTGCGACTATATGCGGAAGGGCGCCTATCATTGCAGGGCTTCAGATGGTTTCAGGCCCTGGAGAATTGCTTTCTTACTATACCTCAGGGGATATCCTGGGGGATTATAGCACTGCAGTGGGTTATGCTGCTATCGTTTTCTATTGACTATTTTTTAAAATCCTCAGGTTCATGGCTATTGAGACGTATCTACATGGTCTCAAGACTGTAAAACATAGTCTCAAGTTGTCTCAAGACTGTAATTTCTAGTCTCAGGGAAGTCTCATTAAAGTTCCAGTGGAAATAAAGGGGTTGCCTTTCTCCACAAGAAATAAAGGGGTTATGAGAGGTTTTTGAGGATTATTCAGTAAAAAAAGAAGTCTCTGTTTGGTCTCAAACCAGTCTTGAGACAGAATATTTATATATGAGACTTGGTGATACTGAGACTATGGGGGAAGAACTGAAACTGACACTTGAGCTCCTGCGGGACTCTATGAAACAGAATCAGGAGATGATTGCATCCCTTAGGGAAGAGAACAGGGAATTAAAGGAGGAACTGCGGGCCCTTAAGGCAAAAATCGAGGAAAAAACCCAAAAAGGACTTCAAAAAGAGGTCATGCGCACCTTCAAGCGCAAGCAAAAGGATATCATAAAAAGCAAGATCATGGAAATTGCCAATAGCAGGGATATCCGTATTGCAGAGCTTAAGGCGATTATCGTTGATGACCATGAATACTGCTCAAAGGCCACATTCTACAGGTATATCCAGGAACTGATCGGATCCGGGATGATCCAGCAGGCAGGAGATATCATAATAACACAATGATTGCCAACAAAAGGACAGGGAAGGTGCTTGCAAGGGATTATGTATGGTGCAAGAGCCCATTCTCAAAGGCAAGAGGGTTGATGTTTCGCAGGAAAGCTGTACCATTGCTCATGGATTTCTCAATGGAAAGACGGCGAGGGCTGCACATGTGCTTTGTTTTCTTTCCAATCGATGTGGCTTTCATGGACAGCGAGGGCTTTGTGGTTGAGATAAAGGAGGATTTTCGGCCTTTCAAGACCTATAAGCCCAGGCAAAAATCAAGATATATCCTGGAGCTTCCTGCAGGCATCATAAGGACGACGAAAACAAGGGTGGGTGACCATCTAAAGATTTATAAGGGAAAGGTATCTCCCAGTCAATAGAAGGGGGCATAGTATAACCTGGCTAGAATAGCTGGCTCCAGACTTTGTGGAGCGATGAGGAGAAATCCGATGACTTACAGAGGGCTAAACCAGCGGATCTGGGTTCGAATCCCAGTGCCCCCACTTCCAAATATTTAAATCAAGATGGATAGATCATGAATCCAATTTATAACCTGCTCGTCTATGTTGTATGGTTTTTTGCAACCTTCTTCTCTGTAGCGTTCTTTCTTTCACTTTTGGTTTATAAAGACAGGCTATTCGAGAGGAAAAAGGGCAAATACTGTCCTTTCGTAACGATCATCGTTCCTGCATTCAACGAAGAGAAAAAGATAGCAAAGACACTAAGATCGTTGAAGAGGCTTAGTTACGAGAAGATAGAGTTCATAGTGATGAATGATGGAAGCAGGGATAAGACCTCTGATGTGGTGAGAAGGATGCTTGGTAAGGAAGACTCCAGGTTCACTTTCTTTGATAATAAGGAAAATAAGGGAAAGGCAGCGGTCCTGAATGAAGGGATAAGGGCAGCAAAAGGAGAAATCTGTGCCTGCATGGATGCTGACTCTATAGTGGAAAAGAACATGATCGAGAAGATGCTTCCGTATTTTGAAGAGGAGAAAGTAGGGGCAGTTACAGCAAGCGTGCAGGTGTATAAGCCGAAAAAGTTCCTGCACAAGATAATAGATATGGAGTTTACCCTTGGACTTTCCTTGTTTTTGAAGATCTTCTCATTCTTTGACTGTATTTTTGTCACACCCGGACCTTTCTCACTCTACAAGAAGGAAGCGCTTGAAAGGATAGGCGGATTTAGCGAGAAGAATATCGTTGAGGATCACGAGATAGCATACAGGCTGCACGAGCATGGGTACAAGATAAGGAACTGCCTCGAGGCTAAGGTATTCACCAAACTGCCTGATACGTTCAAAGGGATATACAACCAGAGGAAAAGGTGGTATTCAGGGGCCATCCTCACCATTTTCGAGCACAGGAAGGTTCCTTTCAACAAGAGATTTGGCTTGTTCGGGTATTTCATACCATTCCATTATTCATTGATAATCCTTGGGCTGGGGCTTTTTTTTGCAGCAACATACCTTTCAATATCAAGATTCATTACAGAGACCTTGCTTTATCGGCATAACAATTTCAATTTCTGGAAGCACTTTGCCATAGAATTTGATGTGCTGCTTTACAATAAAGTCAATATCCTTGCAATCATCATGTTCGGATTCACCCTACTGTTGATGGTAACAGGGATAATACTTACACGAAAAAGGGTCAGGGAGAGAAAGCTTGGACTATTAGGCTATCCATTCCTGTTCTTTTTATATCAAATATACTGGGGAGGTTCAATATGGGCAATATTAAGAAGAAGAAAAATAAAATGGAGGTAAAAAGACTCATATTCATATTCTCATTTCTCATAACTGTATTCTTGCTTTTGACAGTTTTCATGATGGGGTCTGTGATGGACAAATCCCGCACTGATTATATCGATGACAAGTATGCAAACATGGCAAGGGATATCTACAGGCTGCAGTCTTTTTTCCTTCTATCAGAGGCGTATGATAATGAGATGGCATGCCTTGCTTTCGAGAACAAGCTAAAGGAGCTGGATAAGACGGTCTGGGAACTGGGAGAGACAATAGAGAAATACAGGCAGGCAAGCGAGGAGTTCAGGAAGGATGAGTATTACCTGGAGAAGAAAAAGGTCTTTAACGAGAACGAGGTGTTCTATTATCTCCTGATGCGAAAGATGATGAAGCAGTGCAATCTTTCCAAGCATACAATCCTTTATTTCTATTCAGACTCAGAAAGTTGCAAGAAGTGTGATGACCAGTCGTTCATACTTACAGACCTGAAAAAGGATGATGAAAAAGCAGGGAGAGAAGAGATCGCGATATTCTCATTTGACATGACATTGAACATATCCTCCCTGGATCTCCTGCAAGAATATTATGAAATTGAAGAACACCCGTGCATTGTGATAAATGAAGAGCCTTACTGTGGCATAAGAGGGCAGGAATTCATCGAGGAAAGGATATGCGAGTCTGACCCGGACATGAACCTTTGCTAGTCTTTCATGTTAAGAAGGATTATCAAGATGATGAGTATGATGAATCCTGTAAGAATATAATACTTGTAGATATCAAGGAAGGAGAGGACAGAGAACCCGGGTTCTTTTGGTTCTTCTACGCAGAGTTTAACTGCTCCTGATGAGGCCCTGCCGCCCTTGCGATCTTCAGCAACAAGTTCTATGTAGTCAACGCCTGTAAAGTTTGCAGGAGGGTCTAATGTGACAATGGATTCATTGATACTATAATTAAGAGATACTGGTTCACCATCCACTTCGTAGAATAACTTATCTCCGTCAGGATCATTGAAATGCTTGGAAAGGTTAATCTGGAAAGATTCACCTTTGTCCCAGGTGAATGCGCAATCTGTCATTATGACCTTATCATTGATCATTGTTGCAAGAATCAGCAAGAAAAGGATTACCAGGACAATGATTGCAATCTTTTTCCATATCGGCTTCTTTTTTGTTCTGGTCTCTTCTGGAGCAGTTCCCCCTTTTCTAGCTTTCTTGACTTCAATTCTTTTATCCTTCTCTTCTTTTTTGGGCTCTTTTTTTGACCCTATATTCCAGATGATAAGGAAAACAAGGATAAGCAGGAGAAGCAAAAGAAACAAGAGAGGGAGCAGGTATATGTTCTTGTATTCCATCTCTGACTGGGCACTAAAATCATCAAAGGTCACGGTTAGAGGATATGTGCCATAGGAGACTGAATCATTTACATAGGCTGTAAGGTTTATTGTTGTTGAATTTGCAATAGTGAATTCTCTTGGTGTGACCCAGGAAGGGGCCTGTATTGTTATATCCCTCTCATGAGAGGTATTTATGGTGATAGGCAAAGAGTTGTTGCCTTTAGTGAGCTCGTAATCATGAAGCAGGATGGATGTCTCGCAGTTGTTGACTATTACATTACGAGTGACTGAATCTTCGCCACGGCTTATCTCAATGGTGAAGTTACCGGTTTCATGTGGATTTAGAATTATATGCGTGCCGTTAATCCTGGCCCATTCCTTGTCAGTTGCGGTTGCAGGGAAAGGGAATGCCCTTACCTGGCCACTGCACAGCTCAAGGTCAGGGATGGGTACGCAAATAGACTTGTTTATTGGAAATCTTTTTGATAAGCTATTCTTGTGTGAATGAACAATCAGTTCTGGATTCGCCCCTTCAATCGGCAAAGAGAGGTGCTTTTGTTCCCCAGGAAGAAGCTGGAGCGCACGGGATTCATTTCCCAAAGAAACGGTGTATGCTTCCCTGAAGGTGAGAGGATTCTCAAGGGTAAGATTGTAAAGGCCTGAGCAATCAGGTACGTTCTTTGGAGCAGTCACTGCAATGTTATCGCATCTTGATATCTCAAGTTGCTGACGCAGGATCTTCCTGGTGTCTGCCTTTATCAGGGTCTCAAGTTGGTATGTTCCTTCTGCATCACATGGGACATTGATATGCTGGGTTATTTTTTCCTGGCCTATTATGAAAAGGTCTGATGGTGCAAGCGTCACCCAACCGGAAGCCTCACCGCTGGTACTTAACTCAAAGATCTCAGGTGCGCCAAGGTTAGTTATTGATATTGAACTTTGTATGTCTGAGCAGGCACATGCTGCATAATCTGAAGAAGTTGCTGAAAAATCTGCAAGGCATAAGCTTGCAAGTAATAAAAGAAAAATAAACCTTTTCATGGTAAATAAAAAAAATTAGTAATAGGTCTGGTCCTCATTATTCTTGTCGCCCCGGAGCTTGTTGAAACCAACAATCAATCCAAGAAGGACAAGAAGCACGACAAGTACTATCAAACCTACTTCTAAACCATCCTTTATCTTTTCCCAGTTTGTTGCTGATTCTTCATCACCAGCTGCAACCTGTGCTTTCAAAGGGATCTGCTTTAGTACCTGGGAGTCAGAGCTGATCTCGACTGAGAACATCTTTTCTCCTGCAGTAGCTTCCTCATCAGCATTCAGGTATACATAAAGAGCTCGTGTTTCTCCTGCTGCAAGCACAACTGAGTTACCAGGTGTTACCTTGACTGTACCCCATTCTGATACACCGTCAACAGCAACATTATAGACCCTGCTCTTACTACCACTGTTAGAGATGGTAATAGGGTATACTGCGCCGCCTTCGCCTGCTACAACTTCCATGTCAGTTGCACCAACACTGATAACTGTCTTTTCAGATTTATTCTCTTCTTCAGATTCATCATCGCAGCGCTCATCAGTTGTAATACGGATGGTTGAGTCTTCTGTTACCTTTTCGTATCCTTCATCATAGGTGACTTCTGTCTCTACATTGTAGATGCCGCCTTCTGTGCATGAAGGGATCCTAAGGTAAAGTTCCTCTGAGGTGACTTTCTCGCCTTCCTCGATCTCATCGATATAATCTGAGTCTGAGATACCAAGGGAAGGGACCTTTACACGAACCTTTACACTGTCCTCGTCATATTCACCAAGGTTTTCTAGGCGGACAGTTGCAAGCATAGCACGTCCTGAGATTACCTCGTTTTCAGGTGAGAACAAGACATCCTTGATCTTGATTGAATGTCTGGCACCTTCCAATTCCAGAGGGAAAGTATACTCGTCAGATGGATCGGTCCTGCTTGCGACGCGAAGCCTCAAGTCATATTCGTCCTTTTCTGCGTTCTCAGGTATCCTTACTTCAAGGTTCTTATAAACTGTATCACCTGCATCGATATCAAAGATGTGTGTAGAATCAGATATCCTATCAATGTCATTGTACTCATAACCAATGATGTCTGCCTGGAGTTCCACATCAGACTCATTTGATGAGCTGTTCATCTTTACTCTTATTTCCAGGTTGTCACCTTTTACAATGTTTAGCTTGTCCCCTGATTCGAACTTATCTCCGTTAATCTTGATGTATTCTACGTTCGGCAGAGCAAGTGCAGCAGTTGAACTTAGCATCAAAGCTGCAATCATCATAACTAACAACCCTATTCGTTTTCCTTCCATTTTTAACCCCCAAATTTTTTTCTTAACCAGTAGTAGCGGTTAAAATCGTTATAATATATTTAAACTTTTCTGTTTGTCTATATACATGAGTAGTCACTGTGTTTAACTATCATATAGTAACCACAACTTATATTTAAAGGTTCTGCTTATTATCACTGCATGGCAGGGAAGATGCAACAAAAAATAGCTATAGTAGGGGGAGGGCCTGTTGGCTCTTATCTTGCATCCCTCCTCGCAAGATCATTTGATGTGACTGTGTTTGAACAGGGAGAGATTGGAAAACCAGTGCAGTGTACAGGGATAGTCACAAAGGATATTGATTCAATTGCTGCTTTGCGAAAGGAGAGGAAGGAAGCGACCATAAATACCATCAAAAGGGCCAGGATACATTCGCCTTGCGAGAGGATGGACCTTACCTTAAGAACCAATTATATAATTGATAGAGGTGTATTTGATAGGTCGATTGCAAAGAAAGCAAAAGACGCAGGGGCTAATTATATACATGAAAGAATAAGAAAGCTATCTTATGAGGGCCTTACAGGAAGAAAAAAGTATCCTGCAGACATAATAATTGGTGCGGACGGGCCTGGATCCATTGTGCGCAAGCGAATCGATCCCAGGAAGATAAGATTACGGCAGGGTATACAGGCAAGAGTATTATTACAGAATAAGAATCGTGTTGAGTTTTATCCTCATATAGGGGATTATGCATGGGCTGTGCCTGAGAATAAAGAAGTCATGCGAGTAGGATGTATAGGAAACAAGAGGGTGTTTCGCAGATTCCTTGATTCTTTTGATGGAGACATACTGGAATTCCAGGGAGGGATGATCCCTGATTATGATCCTAGTCTTAAGACCCAGAAGGGGAATTATTATATAGTAGGGGATGCGGCAGCACAGGTGAAGGCAACAACAGGTGGAGGCTTGGTTCCGGGGCTCATTGCTGCTGAGTGCCTTGCTGAAGCACTTATTCACGGGAGAGATTATGAGAGGCTGTGGAAGAAGCACCTTGGAAAGAATATATGGGCGCACCTGGTAATCAGGAAAATGCTTGACAGGTTCTCTGAAAAGGATTTTGACCGGCTTATAAGGCTTACCAGGCAAGAAAGGATCAAAAAAATAATTGAAGAGAGCGATCGGGAAAGGCCTGTCGAGTATCTAATGAAGCTTTTGCTGTCTGAACCGCGATACCTCTATTTCACCAAAACTTTTTTAATATAAATCAAAATCCAAACCATGGAAGGGTGACAGAATGGCTAAACGAAGGCGTAAGAGTGGGGAAAACAAATCACAAAAGGACGATCAAGGGTTAGATTTTGATTCAATGATGCCATACATAAAGAAGTATGGCCCGATGTTACTTATCATTATCCCAATATTCTTTTCTATCCTGTTTCGGATTCAACCGGCATACCTTCCAATTGCTGATGAATGGGCAGAAGATACAGTCCAGAACTATTACATGAACATGGCACAGCAGCAGGTAGCGCAGCAGTATCCTAATCTTCCTGAAGAGCAAAAAAAGCAGTTTGCACAGGAACAGTTCCAGGAGTTTCTTACTCAAAATGAAGACCAATACAAAAAGCAGGTTGCTGATACAGCGGCAGGATTTAGGGCTCGGATGCAGGATGATTCAGGGCAGACTTATCTTTTAGCGATTGACCCATGGGTTTGGCTTGGATATGCTGAGAATTATGTTGAGAACGGGCACATGGGTGATACGCTTAAGGAGGGAGAATCATGGTATACTCTCAGGAATGGGCGTGAAGGGCAATCTGTAGGTTCAAGATTATTTTCCCGAATCGAAGTATGGATATACTATGTGATGAACCTTTTTGGGGATTATTCCATGATGACTGCTGCATTCTATCTTCCGGTCATCCTCCTTACGCTTGCATCAGCAGCGATGTTCATCGTGGGAAAGCAGGTTGGAGGTTATGGTTTTGCAACAATCGCCTCAACCATATTCGCAATACACAGCGGGCTTCTTGGAAGGACCGCTGCAGGTTTCTCTGATACAGACAATATAATCGCTTTTGGTGAGGCATTCACAGTGATGTTTGTTTTTCTTTGCCTGAATTCTGAGAATATCAAGAGAAAATTAATATATGGAACACTTGCAGGATTGAGCCTTGCATTCTATTCAATGAACCACAGCAGCTGGTGGCACATGCTCCATTTCATAGGAGGGGCTTTTGCAATAACCTTCGTGTACCAACTCATAATGAATAAGAAGGAGCTCTTGAAGGATTACAGGAAGGTGTTTTCCATGGAAAAAACACGCAACCTTCTTATAAGCGGATTCACGTTCTTCTTTTCAGGATGGCTCTTTACCATACTCATGAGAGTATGGTTCAATGGATTCTCATGGGAGAATATATTCGGCTTTGTGACACAGCCAGTGGTAAAGGCATTATCATTCATACAATCCAAATCTGTGGGAGTATCTAGCGTGTGGCCGAATGTCCTTACCACAGTTGCAGAAAGGAATACAATACCCCTCTCAAAAGTGATAGCCCAGATAGGAGGAACACTTGCGTTTGCATTAAGTGTAGTAGGGGTCTTATATCTATTCTACAAGGGAAAGAAGGATCATAAGTACATATTCCTTGGAAGTTTTCTTGCATTATGGTATATTGGTGCTATATATGCTTCAACTGACAGTATCAGGTTCGTTGCATTCTTAGTCCCGGCATTTGGGCTTGGTATTGCAGCTTTCACAGAAAGCCTTGAGAAAGGGGTAACAAAATTATCAAGAAGCATCAATATCAGTACAATGTTTGCAAAACCATTGGTATACCTTGCAGTCTTTGTGGTAATACTTTTGCCTTTGTTCTCATCTGCAGCGGCAACTGCAAAACAGGAAGTTCCGAGCATGAATGATGCATGGTATGAGAGCCTTACAGGCATCAAGGATGCAACAGAGGATGCAATCATCACATCCTGGTGGGATTTCGGGCACTGGTTTGTGACAATCGCTGATCGGAGAGTGACATTTGATGGTGGAGACCAGGGAGAGCGGATCCACTGGGTAGGAAAGACTCTTTTGACAGAGAATGAGACTCTGTCTGTGGGGACCCTTCGGATGCTCAATTGCGGGCAGGAGAAACCGCCGCATATCCTTGAGAAATATCTTGATAATGATACTGTTGAGGCTGTAAGTATCCTTGATGAGATCATGGTGCTTGAAACAGAGGATGCACGGGATTACCTTGAAGATTACGGGTTCTCAGATGATGCAGTAAGGGAGGTTCTCAATTATACGCACTGTGCAGAACCAGGAAAGGAACTGATCCCGCAGTTCTACATCACATCAGATGACATGGTTGGAAAAGCAGGCGTATGGGGACATTTCGGCAGCTGGAATTTCACCAAGGCATCCATGTATAATAAGGTCAATAAGAAGAAGCAGGCTGAAGGAGTGCAGATCCTGCAGGATGAATTCGGATTTGATGAGAACAGTGCAGTGCAGATGTACTTTGAGATAAGGTCTGCTGATGCTGACCAATGGATATCAGGATGGCCTGGATATTTCGAGATGAGCAACTGCCAGGGGGATGGAGATATAGTTACATGCGGTAACGGATTACAGGTTGATCTTTCCACAATGGATGCTTCAATCCAGACGCAACAGGGAAAAATGCAGCCAGAGACCCTCACTTATGCTACTGCCGAGGATGTGGTAGAGAAAGAATTTGACAGTAATTCGGGTTTTGCAGCAGCACTCATTCCTTCAGGAGATGGATATCAGAGCATATTCATGGATCCTTTGCAATCCAGCTCAGTTTTTACAAGACTGTACTTTTATGAGGGGCATGGTATGGAGTGCTTTGACAAGTTCTCCTACAAGCAAAGCTTCACAGGAAACGAGATCTATATTTGGGAAGTTGACTGGGAGTGTTCTTCAAAGAACATCGTCTATGGAGAAGATGAAGAGATTCATGCAAAGCATATCCTGGTCTCTACAGACAACCGGACAGAGGAGGAAGCCCTGGAACTGGCCCAGAATATTTCTGAAAGAATCAATGAGACCAATTTTGAGGATCTAGCAAGAGATTATTCAGAAGGGCCATCTGCATCTAATGGTGGAGATCTTGGAAGCTTTGGTAAGGGACAGATGGTTCCGGCGTTTGATGATGTGGCTTTCGATCTGGAAATCGATGAGGTTAGCGAGCCTGTGCTGACTGAATTCGGCTACCATATCATCAAAAGGATAGAATGATTCACAAGATTTAAAAGCAATTTTCTTTTCTTATTCCTGATGAGTGAATATATTGTCATTGCTGCATTCAATGAAGAGAAACACATCCAAAAAGTTCTGCGTGAGACAAAGAGATTGTGTGAGAACATAATTGTTGTTGATGATGGCAGCAGTGATGCTACATATGAGATTGCAAAAAAAGAAGGAGTTATAGCTCTTCATCATGTCATCAACCTTGGAAAAGGGGCTGCGATAAAGACAGGGTGCGATTATGCCCTTAAGGAAGGGGCAAAAACCATAATACTTATGGATGCTGACGGGCAGCATGAACCTGAAGATATACCACGGTTCCTAAAGGCGCTAGAGAAGAGAGATATAGTTTTTGGCTATCGTAAACTCAGCAAAGATATGCCAAGGGTATATCGGCTGGGAAATTTCTCAATAAATCTCATGAGCCAGGTGCTGTTTGGGATCAAGATCAAGGACACGCAATGTGGTTTTCGGGCAATGACTGCCCGCGCATACCGAATGGTAAGATGGGAGGCAACAGATTATTCGATGGAGAGCGAGATGATTGCCAATGCAGGAAAGCACAACCTGAGATACTCAGAGATTGGCATAAAGACACAATACCATGATAATTACAAGGGTACAACAGTCCTTGACGGGTTGAAGATTGGATTCAATATTATCAGATGGAGATTGACAAGGTGAGATTATGATTTTGGGAGTTCAGATATTGGGGATATTATTCGCGATCGTGATGATGTATTTTACGTACCTTTACTACAAGCGAGAGCATTATGATAGACGCGGGTTAGTTGTATGGATGGGAATCTGGCTTGGATTTGTTGTATTGGTGATGTTTCCTGAAACAGTATACGGGATAATGGAGACACTTGCAATCGAAAGGACTGTGGATTTCTTTGTGATCGGAGGGTTTTTCGTGTTTTCGGTCATCATATTCCACCTGTACGTTACTGTGAAAGAGACGCAAAAAAAGGTTGAAAAGCTTGTTCGAAAGATTGCCATGAAAAAATGAAGATATGTTATATCAATCCTACATTCCTTATCAGGAGGCCTATTGCGGAACTGATAGACAGGTTTGGAGATACAGAAGAAGTTGCAATTTTTGTGCCAAAAAAACCTTTCTCAAGAATTGATGAGAACTGGCATAATAACAAGAGCCTGAAGAAGGCAAAAGTGTATTCGTATAGTGCAGTGGATGTGCCAGGCAATTTCGAGTGGCCGATTCCGGTAAGTATCTTCTTCTTTATCTACTTGTTTCGTATATTCAGGGAGAGTGATGTTGTTCACATGTGGACTTATTTTTACCTGAACTCGTTTTTCGCTTGTCTTTTCAAGCTGGCTTTCCGACGGACAAGGTTGGTGCTTTCTGTTGATACTTTTCCAGGTTATTCTTTTGATCCGGGGAAGGTGACGACCCTTGCCTTTAAACTATATTCAAGTGTATTCTGCAGGCTGCTTTTTGGAGCGCCGGACAGAATCCATCTCTATGGCGAGAGCCTTAAGAGATCGGTACGGATACTTGCGATACCTCCACAAAAGATTCATATTATTCCAACAGGGATAAACGTGGAGAAGTTCTCTAAGGCACGAGGTTCGCAAAAAGAACTGGGAATCCGGCCAGGGGAATTTGTTCTTGTCTACGCAGGGCTTTTGGTGCCCAGGAAGGGTATTGATATCATGCTGGATGTTATGAGAGAGGTTGATTCAAAGGTGCATCTGCTTTTGGTTGGAGAAGGGCCAAATGCTAAAGAGTACAAGCGCATGGCAAAAGGTCTTAATGTGACTTTCCTTGGCTGGCGCCAGGATATTCCGGAGTTGCTTAAAGCAAGTGATGCGGTGTTCCTTCCAAGCAGAGGCGAGGGGTTGCCTGGCATTGTGATGGAAGGAATGGCTGCAGGGCTGCCTGTTGTAGCATCTGATATCCCTTGCACCTCTGACCTTGTGGACAGCAATGGGTTCTTGTGTTCAACCAAAACATGTTATGTTAAAGCAATCAACAAGCTTTCAAGCAACAAAACACTTGCAAAGCGGATTGGCAGGGAAGGTTATGAGAAGATCCAGGGTTATAGCTGGGATAAACTCATTCCAGAATATATGAGGTTATACTCATGAAGGTAGGGTTTTTGATTACTGGCTTAGGAATCGGTGGTGCTGAGATGCACCTGAAAAAGATAATCCCTCATCTTAATCTTGATCATTTCGTGATAAGCCTTACTAATGAAGATGCCATAGGTAAAGAGATCGAGAAGCACACCAAGGTATATTATCTTGGGGCAACAAAGTATAACATTCTGGCTGTGATATTTCGCTTTCGAAGGATAATCAAAAAAGAGAGGCCTGATGTGCTTGATACTTATCTCATTCATGCAAATCTTTTTGGGCGGATCTTTGGTAGGTTGTTTGGTGTGAAGAGAATAGTGAATTCTGTTCGAAATGATTATTCTGATCTACGATTGTTAAATTTTGTTGATAGGATTACACGAGGATTGGTTGACTTATATGTGCCGAATTCAGAATCTCTTAAAGACTATCTGATAAGAAATGGAGTTAATAACATACGTGTCCTTCCAAATTGCATCGATACAAGATCAATTAAGACAGGAGATTATGACTTGAGAAAAGATTATGAGATCACCAATAAGATCGTTGTATATCATGGAAGAATGCATCGACAGAAGTGTCTTGATACATTGCTTGGGGCAATGAAAAGATTAAAGAATTATACTGCAGTCATTATTGGTGATGGGCCTGACAGGAAAAGACTTGAAGAAATTGCTCCAGGAAATGTCATATTTACCGGAAGTCTTTCAGGCAAAAGGCTTTATACCTATGTGTCACAGGCTGATTTGTATGTGCTTCCTTCCAGGAAAGAGGGGATGAGCAATTCATTGCTTGAGGCCATGGCCCTTGGGAAGATTTGTGTTGTGTCTGATATCCCGCAGAATACAGAGCTTGTTAAAGACGGAGAGAATGGATTTGTATTTCGGCTTGGAGATGAATCTGATCTAGCAAAGAAGATTGAGAAAGCTGTGAAGAGCAAGAAGGGTGTTGGAGAGAATGCAAGGGAGAAGATTGAGAGAGAACACAGTGTTGAAGAGATTGCTAGTAAATATGAGGAGATAGTGCAAGAATGAAACAGAAGAAAAACCAACCTCTTGTATCAGTACTCATTTCAGCTCATAATGAACAAAATTGGATTGAACAAAGCGTCAATAGCATTTTAACACAAACATACTCAAATTTAGAAATAATAATTGTTAATGATGGAAGTACAGATGACACATTGAATATTCTAAAAAAGATACAAAAAAAAGACAAACGAGTGAAAATAATCAATCAAGAAAACAAAGGTCTCACAAAATCATTAAATATTGGAATCAACCAATGTAAAGGTCAATATATAGCAAGAATGGATGCTGATAATGTTTCACGAGAGGATCGAATTGAAAGGCAAGTTGAATTTTTAAAAAAGAACCCTTCTTATTCAATTGTTGGAAGTTGGAGAAAAGAAATAAAAAATAATGAGATAAAGAAAAAAAAATTTCCTGTTGAAAATAAAGCAATAAAACAATGGTTGATAAGAGCATGCGTCATTTCTCATAGTTCAGTAATGATAAAATCTGAAAAAATTAAAAAATACAAATACAATGAAAGATTTAGAACATCTCAAGATTATGAATTGTGGATTAGAATGGCAAAAAAAGAAAAATTCCACAATATTCCAGAATATTTAACAACTGCCTACAACAGGAAAAAAGGCATAACAAATAGTAAGAAAAAGAAAGAAGCATACAAAACAAAATTAAAAATACATAAAAAAGCATTAGAGAATATAAAACACCCCATATATATGAAAATATGGATATTAAAACCGTTTTATGAGTTGATTAAATGAACGAAAAATTTTCAATACAAGAAGACCAATACGAATTCCCATATCATTATTTAGTTGAATTTGAACCATACTCCACCTACAAATCCCTACAATGGGGATGTGAATATTATTCATACATTAATGAAACCATCAACGAAATATCAAAAATAAATTTTTCCACATTACTTGATGTTGGTTGTGGTGATGGAAAATTAATAAATGAACTATCTAAAAAATTTACAAATAAAAAATTTAAAGGCATTGATCTTTCAGAACCATCAATATATTTGGCAAAAGGATTAAACTTTAATCTAAAAAATTCTGAATTCGAATTAAAAGATATTAAAAACGAAAAGAGCAAATACGACATTGTGGTATTAAATGAGGTTTTAGAACACATACCAAACAATATGTATGGAAAATTCTGCAAAAATGTCGAAAAAAGAGTTCAGGAAAAGGGTTTTTTAATCATCACAGTACCGACAAAAAAAACACCTGTGCAAAAAAAACATTACAGACATTACAACATGGAAATGATAAAGAAAACCTTTCCGGAATTACAAGTTAAACAAACCAAATATCTGTTTAAAGAGAACATATTTTCAAAAATTATGAAAGAAGTATCGCACCGAAGGTTAATCCCTAAAAAACTCGAGAAAAAAATTGTTGGAAGATTCCTGAAAAATGCAAATAAAAACAATGGAAAGCATTTATTAGTCGTGATGAAAAAACAGAGGAAAAGTTAAAATGTACATAGTTTCAAATATAGAACTGAAAAAACACAAGTACAAAACTAAAAACTATTTTTTAGATTATGATGAAAATACATATCTTGAACTCAAGAACAACTATATTTTTGTTTTCGAAGGATATATTTATCCTGACATAAAATATACTGAACAAGATATGCGTGATTTCTTTATAAACAACGAGAAAAAAGATAATATCAAAAAATTTAAAGGAAAATATTCAGGAGTTTTCATAAATAAAAAAGAAAATACAATAACTTTTTTTAACGACCAATTAGGAATCAGAGATTTATTTTATTATAAAAAAAACAAAGAATTCATTGTTTCTAACAAATTTTCAAAAATAATGAACAACATTTCGTTTCATGAAACAGACATAGATAATGAAGCACTAACAGAGTTTAAGCACTTCAAGTATCCGCTTTTTGACAGAACATTTCACAAACATATAAAATTATTACCCATAGCATCTATTTATACGTTAAAAAGAAACAGAATAGAAAAACATCGCTTTTGGAAATATGAATTTGTGGAAGACAAAAACTTTGATAAAAATAAAGCCATCAAAAAAATAGACATATTATTTGATCAAAGCATGAAAAGAATCATAAAGAAACATGGAGAAAATAAAACATACGGCTTAGGACTATCCGGAGGTCATGATTCCAGATTAGTAGCACATTATGCTAAAAAAAATAAATTGAATCTTAAAACATTCATATTTGGTGAAAACAATTCTGAAGCATACGACATTTCAAAGAAATTAGCAAAAAAATTGAATGTGGAACATAAAGAACTCGGTTATGATAAAAATTATTTAAAACACTACAAAAAAAGCATAAAATATAATCCAATGCTCGAGTTAGGGTCCCTTTGGTATTATAGTATATATGAAAAACTCCCACAATTCAAAACCTTATTAACAGGATTTAATGGAGACAATACATTCGGAAGTCATTTGCCAAAAAAATTAGCAGACGATAATGAAACTTTAAGTGAACAAATAATAAAAAAATATTCGACAAAAAAGCCACAAGAAAGTATAGTCAAGGAAATAGAGAAATATCTGAAAAATATTAATGGTTCACCAATGAGTAAATTCGAGGATTTCAACTATAATTTTAGACAAATAAAATTTATAAAAAATAATACAGCATTTAACTTTTTAGGAAAATATCAAGGAGAATCAATATTTGAAGATATAGATTTAGTGGAATACTTACTGACAATTCCTTTTGAATGGAGATATGATAAAAAATTATACATGGAATTTTTTAAAGAAGTGACCTCTGAATTATACAAAATAAAGGCAGAAAGAGAACCAAGATTCAAAAATAAACAATTAGCATTAGTAGAAAAAATAATAAGACACCTTGATTTGAATATTCTTCAAACGGAAATATTCTTCAAAAAATCTCACAAAAGAATTGACAGATGGCTAAAAAACAACACATATTTTAAAAATAAAATCAAGGAAATAATAAATGACTATGAACCAAATAAAACAGAATTAAACAAGCTCAAAAATAGAATAATAAATGGAAAGGCAGATAATAAAGAAATAACAATTTTTTTTAATATGTTAACAATCAATGCGTTTTTAAAGGAATATTTGACAAAAGAAAAAACAAGCAATTTCATAATTTAGAAAAAGAAAATGACAAAGCCTAATCTATTCATTGTGGGAACTTCTAAAGTAGAAACAACATCCCTGCATGACTATTTGAATCAACATTCAGATATTTATATGTCTAAACCTAAAGAACCACATCATTTTTGCAAAGACTTGCTTGAAAAAAGTGATAATTTTCATGGAGAAATAACATTTTATAAAAAATATAGAACGAAAAAAGAATACTTAAAATTATTCAAAAATAGAAAAGAACTAATTTCTGGTGAAGCATCGGTTTGGTATTATTATTCTAAAATAACGCCTGCCAAAATAAAAACATACAATCCAGATGCAAAAATAATAATCATGTTAAGGGAACCAACAACATTTCTATATTCTTTACACGCAGAAGCATTAATGTCACAAGATGAAACAGAAGAAATTTTTGAAAAAGCACTTGAATTAGAACAAGAGAGAAAGAAGAAAAAAGAATACCTGAAACAACGAGTTTCCCATCACAATTATATTATACTGATTTAATACAATATCATAAATATATAAATAACTATTTACAACAATTCCCACAAAAACAGATTAAAGTAATACTATTTGATGAATTTAAACAAAACCCAAATAAAATCTATAAAGAAACATTAGATTTTTTAGAAGTGAAAGAATTCGAACCAAAATTCAAGAAAAAAAATACAAGAACAAAACCAAAAACCCTTCAATGGCTATTAAAAAATCCTAAACTGAAAATAAAAGAGCCACTAAGAAAAATATTACCTGCAAACATTCAGGAAAAAATATATTTTTTCATACTATCAAAAAATCAAAAAAAGCCAATGATAAAATAAACCCGAAAACACAAGAAAAATTGAAGAAACAATTCAAAAAAGATATTGAAAAAACAAATAAGTTACTACACAAATATAATCTAATAGATAGAACTGTTGATTTGATTGAATTATGGGGTTATAACGAGATAAGATGAACCAAAAAAAAACAAAAATAACATTCCTGACTATTGCTGATATGGGCACCATATCAAATCTGAAAACGAGAAACAGTAAACCAATTCTTGAAGCGCTAAAAAAAATAGATCCTGAAACACAATTAATCTGCAGAGATTATAAAAAGTACAACCATAAAAACAAAAATAAATGTATTCCTGGAGGAAAACTAATACCACAACTAATAACTTTAGCAGGAAAAATTGTTCCAATAAAACGTAGAATAATAACATTGAAAGCAATGGATTTATTTACAGCGAAAAAAATAAACAAAGAATCAAACATTTTAGTAACATATCCCGCAGGATTTTTTAAAACAATAAATGGAGCAAAAAGACAAAAAATGACTACTGTGATCGTAGAAGATGTAGCTCACCCGAAAAGCTCACACGAAATAATGAAACAGATTTCAAAAAAACATAAACTCAACAAAAACCGTGTGAAATTAGCAAACGAAACCGATTATACAATAACATTTTCAGATTTTTCAAGACAAACATATGTTGACAACGGTTTTCCTGAAGATAAAGTGTTTGCAGTACCGACAGGTACAGATATTGAAAAATTCAGACCTGGAACAAAAGAAGACGATTTGTTCAGAGTTATTGCTGTTGGGAATTATAATAATAGGAAAGGATTCCAATACCTTCTGAAAACATGGGAAAACCTGAAGCTAGAAAATGCAGAACTTGTGATAGTGGGAAACCCACAAGGAGAAATGAAAAAAATAATTAAAGAGTATAGAAAAAAGCTTTCGAATCTAAGGGTTATATATTATACAACTGATGTTGTAAGGTACTATCAAAATTCATCTGTTTTCATACTGCCTTCATTACTTGAAGGTTCAGCAAGAGTAGTCTATGAAGCGATGGCCTGTGAACTGCCAGTTATCTGCACACCGGAAACAGGATCAGTGATCGAAAATGAAAAAGAAGGTTATATAATACCTTCAAAAGATGTCAGTGCAATCGAAAAAGCAATACTGAAATTATATAACAATCCAGAACATGCAAAACAATTAGGGAAACGAGGAAGGAAAAAAATAGTCGAAAAATATCAGTGGAAACACTTTTCAGACAGAGTTCATACAGTAATAAAAGAAATTATAAGAAAAGAAAGACTGGATTAAAATGAAAGGATATAAAAACCAATGAATTGACTAAGAAATTTATAAACTACATCAAAGACAATCTATGAGGCAATGTCATGCGGGTTACCTGTTATTTGTACATATGAATCTGGTTCGGTTGGGAGAGATAAGATTGATGGGTTTATAATCCCTACAAGGGATGTTGATGCCATCAAAGAAAAGATACAATATTTATACAATAACCTGAGAGATATGGGCGAAAGGTAGAAAGAGTGTTATTGAAGCTTATAAATGGGAAGACTTTTCAAAGAGAGTATCAATAGAAATTGAGAAAATTAAGATAAAATGAAACGAATCGAACTGTTCAAAAAGTATATCAAAGATAAGAGAGTCTTAGATATTGGATGTATTGACCACGATGCAAATTATGAAGCCAAAGAGAACTGGCTTCATAAACAGATGATACCATATGCAAAATACATTATGGGGCTAGACTACATAAAAAATGATGTTAAAGCCCTACAGAAAAAAAATTACAATATAGTATATAAAAATGCAGAGAACTTTAACCTAAATACCAAATTTGATGTGATAGTTGCCGCAGAGTTGATTGAGCACCTGTTCAACCCTGGGCGGTTTCTGGATTCAGTCAAACAACATATGCATAAAAAATCAAGACTTATTCTAACAACACCTAATGTATTTACTTTAGGAAATGTGTATAGAATACTTAAAAGAATTATCAGAACTGAAAGAATTGATAACTCTGAACATGTTGTATGGTATGATATACAAACACTTAGTAATTTACTTAAAAGGAAAGGATTTCAGGTGTGTGAATCAACTACATTCTATCCTGATAGATATCCTGCAATATGGGATATTTCAATACCCAAAATGCTCAGATCAAAAATATTTATAATTGCTAAATTAAAAAATGAAAAAGATTAAAGTTATTTACATTGCAGGATATGGACACAGTGGTTCAACCCTTCTCAACCTTATTTTGGGAACCTCAAAAAAGGTATTTTCCCTCGGTGAAGCTTTAAATTTGAAAGCCTCCTTAGAGAAGGATAAGAAATCAGGAAAAATCAGAACATGCACCTGTGGTCGCATATTTACCGAATGCCCTTTCTGGAGTAAAGTACTCAAAAGGCTGGATCTAAAAAAATTCTTTAACTTATATGCTTCAAAAAAAGAGGCAGCTATAACTATTTTCAATATCTTTTTCTACAGAAATGGAACCAATCCTTATAACGATAAACATTATTATAATTTGTTATTTGAAGGAGCTAGAAATATTAAAAAAAAAACAATGTATCTTGTTGATTCTTCCAAAGATGTCCGTCGATTATACTATCTATTACATACAGGAAATCTTGATCTAAAGATCATTTTTTTGGTAAGAGATGGCAGAGGAGTAATCAATTCACTAAATAAGAGAGGAGAGCATTCTATACTAGTATTTATAAAATGGACAGTAAGAAATCTGCTTATAAGAAAGCTACTAAGAAGAATTCCAGAGAAAGAAAAACTTTGTCTCAGCTATGATCTCTTTGCGCAAGATCCTGTGAAGTATATCAGAAAAATAAACAAGAAATTCAATCTTGATATTGATGAAAAGAATTATCTGGAAAAAGTCAATAGGGAAGTATTCCATAATTTCTCAGGAAATACAATGAGGAACAGGAAGATAGAATCAATCAAATACGACCAATCATGGAGGAGAAGAATGCCGAAGTGGAAGCAGGTTGTGTTAAGCATATTGTGCTATATTCCGAACAAAATGTGGGTGTATAATGAGAATAATTAGTAATTTTGGGATCTATTCCCTGCCGGAATATAAAGAAGAGCTTGAAAAAGGAGTTGAGTTTCCCAAAAAAAAGAAAGAGCCTTTGTTCTTTGTTTTAAAATGGAGATTAATACCTTGGCTAGTGCGGGATAAAGCATGGACCATAAAGCAAAGGAATGATTGCAAACCAATACTCAAATTACCAGATTCAAGCAGATTAAAACAACTGATCTTCGGGAAATATGATGTCTATATGACTGCCAACCTGTATTCAATAGATTCTTTATTATCTTTTATAATCACTACACTCAGAAGAAAGAAGAATGTAATATTTGTAAAAGAGTTCCACTACAGAAAAGAAAATATGATGGCAAGGGTTGGAAATATCCTCGCAAGGCTTACGTCCAGAAGTGATTTTTTCATTGCATACAGCCGGAAATCAGAAGAGTTTTTGGTAAATTCTATGAGGATTCCTAAATATAAGGTTTATCACATACCAAAACCCTGCAAAGATTATGCAAAAATCACATATGAAAAAGTAGAACTTGAAAGGACAAGAGATAGATTCTTTTCAAAAAAGAAAAAGAACATATTGTTTATTGGAAGAATAATACCTGTAAAGGGAATTGATGTGTTTCTGAGAAGCATTAAGCCCTTTAAAGATAAAATCCATCTAGTGATAGCAGGAGATGATAGTGGAAGATATGCAGAAAAATGCAAAGAGCTAGTGAAAGGGCTTGATGTAACATTCACAGGAAAGATAGGCAATAAAAAAGGTTCAGAAGAGGTCGTTTATTTTTACAGGAATGCTGACCTTTTTGTCCTTCCAAATAAGTATGTCCCAAAAGAATATGAGGCAGTGGAGGTATTTGGATCAGTCATAGATGAGGCTGAATGGTTGAGTCTTCCAGTTATTGCCACCACTGCAACAGGATGCTCCAAAGATAGTATTAAAGGTACAGGGAAAGTAGTAAAAGAAGGATCAGTTGAGGAGTTAACGAAGACTATCATGGATTTCCTTGAGAATCCAAAAAAATGGGAAGAGATGGGAAAGAAAGGGCCAAGTGCCCAAAAAGAGAAAAACCGAAAGAATTATGAAGGATGGAAGAAGCTTTTTGGAGATATTGAAAAGCTAGACTTTTGAGAATAATATTTCACGAAAAATTAATTAATGATGATTTCTGCCCCTATTAAAAGTGATAATCTCGCATAAACATAAATTTATATTCATAAAGCCAAGGAAGGTAGCTGGTACAAGTGTCGAAGTAAATCTCTCAAAACATTGTGGTAAAGAAGACATAATTACTCCGACTACAGAGTACACTAACAAAAATGATGAAGATGCTTATGAAATTAATCCTCAAAATGAGAGAGATTTCAAACAACATAGTAAACCGGATTTTATAAAGAAGAAAATTGGAGATTCTATCTGGAAGAAATATTATAAGATCACAATAGTAAGAAACCCCTGGAGTATGTTAGTCTCAAGATATGAATGGGAAAATTCAACACTGGACAGATTGTCATCAGACAAACCCTTAGCTAATGTCAAAAAGAAAGCGTTATTAAAACCAAAAACTTATCTTAAAATATTAAAACTGATTGGGATAAAACTAGGAATTATTGATAATAATAAGGACTTCAAAAGATTTATCGAAAATCTACCAGAAAATCTTCTTAACACAGATTACTATTTTGATTCTCGGGGAAACCCCATAGCAGATTATTACATACGTTTCGAAAACCTCAACCAGGATTATAAAAAATTATGTGATATATTAAAACTGCCTTATGAAGAATTGCCTAGATTAAAAACAAAAAGCAGGAAAAAAAGAAAAAATTATAAGAAATATTACGATAAAAAAACTAAGTATATAGTCGCTAAAAAAGCCGAAAAAGAAATATCTTTTTTCAATTATAACTTTGAATAATATCTCATAATTAATAGTTTAAAAATGAATAATGAAAAAAATATATTTGAATCGGGGGTATGATGCAAGGTCCTGATTTTATAGGTATAGGAGCACAAAAAGCTGGAACGACATGGCTCTATAAACAACTGTCAAAACACCCAGAAGTGTCCATGGGAAAATGTAAGGAAATCAATTTCTTTAATGATAGATACTCACTTTATACCCATCATCCTATAAAGAATTATAAGAAAGGAATAAAATGGTATATTGAACAGCTTGCACCTGAAGAAGGAAAGGTGAATGGAGATATTTCTCCCAACTATTTATGGGATGAGAAAGCAGCAAAAAGAATCCATAAACATTTCCCGGATGTTAAGATCATAGTCATGCTTAGAGATCCGATAGAAAGGGCATATTCTCATTTTTTGCATGCAAACAAGCATTTTGATGTGGGTAGAGATTTTAAGGAAGCGATAAAACATAATGAATTTTTGGAGCGAGGATTATATTTTAAACAACTTTCAAGGTATTATGATCTTTTCCCAAGAGAAAATATCCTTGTCATTTTATTCTCTGAGATACGAGAAAATCCTGAAAAGACACTGCATAAAGTAGAAAAATTTCTTAATATTGAGAAATATATCCCTAACAGCAATAATAAAAAGGTGAACAAAGCAGAAATAACAAAATTCCCAGTAATTAATAAAACAAACAGCAAACTGGTCAAGATTAAAAAAACCAAGCTAGGTAAAAATATATGGGAAACTACACCAGTTAAAGCCATAAAAAGAGTATATCTACGAATCACCGACAGTATCAATAGGACCTATTTTGAAAAAGAGCCGCTGTGGGGATCTACAAAAAAGGAACTGTACCCTTTCTTCAAAGAAGACATCAAAAAACTGGAGAGGCTCATCCAAAGAGATCTTTGCAAATGGCGTCAATAGAAACGCATGACGATGCGCTTAAGCACCCTGAGATTTATCCCTAGCTTCTTCTCAATCATCAACAATATCAAGAAATCCTCCTTTGTGAATGTTTTGAGTATCAAAAGGAAGAGAAGATAAAGGCCGCCATACAAACCGATGGCAAAAATTGCCGCAAACAAGTCATTTATCCCTAACCTAAACATCAATGAGGCCAAAAATACAGCTGGGATTCCTGCAACTATGAATTTTAGATAATAGATGAAATCAAAGGGAAGAGATTCCATCCGGGATGCAAAATAATAGAATATGAGATTCTGCATTGCCATGGATACTGCAGATGCAACAGCTGCACCCATGATGCCATGTATCGGAATCAATATGAGATTCAATACGATATTCAAAATAGCTACAAGAATATTGACATAGAAGATTATGTTTGTCTTCTTGTGAAGCATGATTACCTGGGTTCCAAGGCCACTTCCTACATTTATGAGAAAACCAACAGAAAGGATCATCAATGCACCATAACCTATAGAATAAGAAGGACCATACAGGAGAGTCAGGATCTCTTCAGAATAAAAAAGAAATACAAGAAAGATCGGAAAACTAAATCCGAATACCCATGATGATGCTTTCTTGAAAAGAAAAGTTATCTGGTTATCTTTTTTTGCAAGATTCTCTGATACCAAAGGCAAGAATATCAATGCAAAAGATCTCTGGAAGAACTTGAGCAGGCCTGCCAAAGAGAAGACTGTAGCATAGATCCCTAACATTGCTGGTTCTAGAAACCTTGCGATAAGGATATTATCTGTCCAGCCTATGACAAAACCGAATACCCCTGAAAGCAATAAAGGCAATGAAAAGAACAGCCATTCTTTCTGCATGTAAGAGGGTTTTACCTTCTTAGGAATCTTATTGAATCTGAGGAAAACAAGATAATCAAATACCAAAGGAAAGGTTCTTGCAATCAGATAAAATATCACAAGCCAGATTACTTCAAGTTCCAGGAACCAAATGATCCCTATACCAATAATCAGAATAGATTTTTCCAATACCTCATTACTGAACTTGGAAAAACCTATTTTCTTATATCCGACCAATGTCTGCCGAAAGATTTGATCCAATAATTTCAAAGGCAGGATGAAGGTCAGCAACTCAAGGAATCTGCTGAATTCAACTGGAAACCCGAAGAAAGCGGTTATCTCAGTTGAAAAAACATATATCAGTATTGAAAAAAGGACAGAGGAGGTGAGAGAGGTGATTGTCACAAACTGCAGATAGCCTTTGAGTAAAGAATGCTCTTTCCTGCTTGAATAATAAGGGACATATCTTCGTATCCCTCTTAATAGCCCTAAGCCTGATATTAGAAGGCTTACCCCAAAAATGGTCTCAAGCAGACTGAATACCCCAAAATCCTCAGGACCAAAATAACGCGCGGCAAAAAGCCTGAAAAGGAACAAGAGACCAAAGCCAAATATACTATAGATGAACGCGATGCCTGCTCCTCTGGCCATCTGGGCCAGCAAACGGTTATCATTCATGGAATCCAACCTGTTGGTCCTGCTCAAAGCAGGCCTTTACTGCTGAGGGTGTTGTCGCCGGTGATTTCCAGCTGAGGATTGGCTTGTGCTTTCGCCTGAAAAAAGCGGTTTCAAGCATGAAGTTCATGTCACCCTGGACTGGACAAGGATATATGTAGTCTTTCTTGTTGCCATCTGCATCAGGCATGGTCTTTATATCAAATGATATGGGAAGGCCTTTATTTCGCAATATCTCATAAGCAACGCCTGGGTCGGGATACTGGTTGACGTTCTTGTTAAGGTGAGTGATTTCTTCGTTTTTAATGCCTTTGAGTTGGTTTGATTCGATCATCACGTTCTTTTGGAGTTTGGGGTCATAGAAGCATGCGCCTCCTTTCTGCGGCTTTATTGGGTTTTGGGAGACAACCTCCATCACCATGTTGTAGCCTTCATCCCCAAGCTGAAGTGCGTTCTCGATTGCTGGAAGATCTATTGCGTTGGTGAGATAGCTGAGGTCTTCAATGTTGAATATGACAAGATTCTTGTGAGCTTTGAGAATCTCCTCATAGTCATCAGCAGTGATATAGTCTTCATCTGCCCGAAAGATTACATTATCATGGGCTTTTTGCATCATGAGCTGGCCATGATTGTGAAGGCGCTTGTTTGAGTCAGTGGAAGTGTCAAAGGCTAGCTCTCCATTCTCTAGATGAATTCCGTGGAAAGCTGCCTGCACCATGAAATAGATATTCTCTGGAGCAAAGCCAAAGAAGTCATTCTCCTTGAAATCATTGATTATCTCTTGTTTTGATTTCTCGTTTACAGCTATGAGCATGGACTGTTTCTTTAGAACCTTTTCTGGGTCAAGGTGGTTCTTTTTTGCAAGATTTTGGATCTCGTAGCTCAATTGTTTCATGTGGCGGGTGCCAAGAGCCATATCTGAGAGCTCATCAGGTCTGCAACCCATCTGTTCGATGAGGTCATCCTCTGTCATATCGAACTCTTTGCCGTCTTTATAGGCTTCATGTTCCATACAGACGAGAATCATTTTTGGGGTGAAATCTTTGAGGTTCAAAAGATATTTTGTGCCAAGACCAAGACGGGTTGCTTCTCCTGCTACATGATGCTCCCAGAAGATATCTCCATTAAGGATTGCGTTTTCTGCAGAGGTAGTATCAATTCTCTCGTCAAGGTATATTACTGAGTCTACTGGCTGGAGTGAAGAGATATTCTTATATGCGTTTATCTCCTTTATGTTGTTTTTTATTTCTTTTATGTCATCGTAGCCTGCAAGCATGTCAGATAATGCTGCAAGTATGCTTTCCTTGTAAGTTTCAAATGATTGTAGTTCCATAACTTCAGGAAAAGAAATGTCATTTTATAAATCTTAGGAAAGAAAAACCTATTTGGGTTTTTGTCAATTGTGAATAGATAAGAATGTCCAAGTTTATCAATTGGCAGTGGAAACCTTTATAAATAAAAAGATATTCAAGAGAAATATGGAAAAGCAGCTGTATAGGCTTAACCCTTGGTGGAATGAAAGATTCGAATCAGGGGCTATCGAACGCGAAAGATACATAGAAGAGATCCAATCAAATCTGGAAAATGACCTTATCTTATTTCTAGTAGGTATGAGAAGAGTAGGCAAGACCACACTAATGAAATCAATGATCGAGAAACTTCAAGATCAGAAAATACTCTTTGTACCTCTGGACCACCCAGTCTTCATAAATACCTCCATCATGGATATAGTGGAAAAGTTCAGAGAGATCAATAGTATCTCATTCAAAGAAAAGATATACATCTTTCTTGATGAGATACAGGCAAAAGAAGATTTCGAGACTGACCTGAAGGCTTTAGTAGATAATGAGAACATTAAGATAATCTGCTCAGGTTCGCAATCATTGCTAATAAAAGACAAAAAAGCAAAGCTAACTGGAAGAGTAAGAACAATATTTATCGATCCACTGTCTTTTCCTGAATTCCTTAAGTTTACTGATGCCAAGGTAGATAAAGCCGATGAGCATTTGTACAAGAGCTATTTTGAAGAATATTTGGAAATAGGGGGGATACCCAGATATGTACTTGACAGGGATCCTAACTATATGATCGAACTTGTTGATTCCATAATAACTAAAGACATAGTGAACTACCATAACATAAAAAATCCAAAGTTACTGAAAGAACTCTTCCTCCTATTATGTGAAAGAGTAGGTAAAAGAGTGAGCTTCAATAAGATTGCAAATGTGCTTTCAACAAGTGTTGAGACAGTAAGGCAATATATTTCATATATGGAGGAGGCCTTCCTGATACATGTAATCTACAGGCATGCAAGAACATTGAATGAAAGAATAAAATCAAACAGGAAAGTGTATATCTCTGATGTAGGATTGAGGAATGTCATGACAGGTTTCAAAGACAAAGGATCAGTATTTGAGAACCTTGTATATCTCAAGTTGAAGGATAAAGAACCAAGGTACTATTTTGAGGACAGTAAAGAGGTTGATTTCGTATTCGGAGATACAGCCTTAGAATGCAAATTTAAGGATGATGCAAGCTTAGATAATATGAACAAGGTAAAAGGCAAAAAAAGGATGATTGTCAAAGATTACAGATTCTTCTTATGAAATTTAATATGATCATTCTCAAAACCTGGCACTGAGAGAAATAAATCTTATTATTTTACTAACAACAAATCATTACCTTATTATTTTAAGGCTTTTAATGGTCTTTTGGACAGCTAAAGTTGGCCTATATAAGGGAACAGCTTGCTTAGATCTACTTTTTGGGAATTAATTGTTTCCAGTTCTGATTCCTTGTGGTTTGGGCTCCATATTGCTTTATATGAGGGGATCCATTGCGTATCATCAAAAAAATTCAAAGAGATATATAACCCTGAAGAATCTTTTGCCAGGCCAAATGCAAATCCATGATAATACTTATGAGGTAGAATGTCTTCGTCAAACCTTTTGGTTTCTCTTTCAACAATATGCAATATCCCTGCATTGGTGTGTGAATCAGGATTGTCCATGAAAACAATGTCGCCTAGATTGAATCTGTAATTCATTTGTTGTAAAAATAATCAGATATTTTTAAAGATTGCTCTTTTTGATATAACCCCCCAGTATGTGCCGGATTCAAGGGATCTATTGTGAATAGAAACTAGTTTTTTCAGTAGAAAAGGCTGATACATAATATTTATATATTAGTTTTTATTTGATAGATAATATGGATTATGGCTACCAAGATACAAAAAAAAACTACTTAACAAAGAAAGAGCAAGAAGTGCTATCACAACTGGAAAATAAAGAAATAATATGCACAAAAGACTTTCAAAAAGAATTGAAGCCAAAAAATATAGTACTTAGTCAATTAGTCAGGAAAGGCTATTATATTCGGCTGAAAAAAGGAATATTGCTCTCAAGAGATGCGTTTTTTGAGAGGCCTTATGAACTTATATCAAAATCAAACAAAGGCGTTATTGCATATATAAGTGCCCTTCATATCCATGGCCTTATAGATTATGAGCCCAATATAATTTATGTTATGGTGGATACAAGACCTTATGAAAAACAGATAAGAAGCTACAAAATAAAAGCGATAACTACAAAGCATAAATTTGGTATAGAAGAACTCAGCAAAGCATTTGTAACAGATATTGAAAAAACAATACTTGACTGTTTACTGCACCCTCAAAAAGCAGGTGGATACACTAATATTATCACTGCGCTAAGTGAGAGTAAGCTGCAATGGAAAAAAATGCTTGAGTATTTAGAATTGTTCAACAAAGGGTCGCTCTACCAAAAACTAGGATATTTGCTAACAAGGATAAATAAAGATACCCCGCAATATGTTATAAAAGAATTAAAAAAAAGGGTCAAAAATAATTGTAGGTTAATAAGCAATACAAATATACCTTATGTTTATGATAAAGAATGGAAGATAATGGATAATATAGGTAAGAGAGAATGGATTTAGAAGAAATAAGACGAATATCAATAAAAAAAGGGGTTGGCCAAAAATTTATCTGTAAAGAAGAAAGATTAACGAATTTACTCACTCAGCTATATATATTGTTCAAAGAGGAGATTATACTAAAAGGAGGTACTGGGTTAAATAGGGCTTTTCTCTATGATAAAGGAAGGTTTTCAGAAGATATAGATTTAGATATAATAACAAGAAATCAAAGCGAAACAATATCATATCTGGAGAAAAAGTCCAAAAAAATTCAGGGGTTTGATATTAAAAAACCAAGGCTTATGAATAGAACACTTCGTTTTGATTGTTATTATATGAATGAATTAGACCAAAAGGACAAGATACAAATCGAGTTTTATATTGGCCATGAAAGAATCATAGGAGAGACAATACTTAAAGCAATACACTCACCAATAATAGAACAGCAGGCCACTGTTTTTAACATATATACATTTGAAAGCCTAATTGCAAGAAAAATCATTGCGCTTACAAGACGAGAAGAGGGAAAAGACTTATATGATTTGCTATATTCACTTAAAAAAAATTACGATAAGAAAAAATTGCTCCATATATGCAATGAATTATGTGAATTCTATAATATCATAAACATAAAAAAAGAATTGAAAAAACAATTTGAAATCATAAACAAAAATATCAAATACATAGGAAACTCAACAAATCATTATATCATAAAAGAGAACTCATTAGGATGGAGCTTTATCGCAGAAGAGACAGAGAGAATTTTAATGAGCATCTTAGATTGATTAGTGGGGAAAATTACATAAAATAATCATCACCTTAGTTGTTCATGGCTATCCACCATTTCTCATCAAAAGCTTAGGTGGCTTCATCAAATATTTTTATTGCTTCTTGTTCATCGAATCATGTTCCTGGAGTTTCCATTGTGAATAGAAACTAGCTTCCATTGGCAGTGGAAACCTTTATAAACCAAGAAGACTTCTTTTATACTATGATAACAAAGGAGCAATTAAGAGGTGTAATAGCATCTCAAAGAGAGAATCTCGATCATATGGATAAAGGGATACCCAGAGAAAAAAAAATAGATATCTATCCTTCTTTTGCAACCATCATCACAGGTATCAGAAGATGTGGAAAAAGCACCTTCCTAAACCAAATAATATCTAAGCAAAAAAAAGCCTATTACTTAAATCTGGAAGATCCACGACTTGAAGGATTTGAAATATCTGATTTCAACAAGTTTGAGGAACTCATGTATGAATTATATGGAAAAGGAGGAATATTCTTCTTCGATGAGATACAGACAATAGATAGATGGGAAAAATTCGTTCGATATCTTACAGACAAAAAGGAGAAGGTCTTGATCACTGGCTCAAATGCCTCGATCTTAAGCAAGGAAATGGGGACAAAACTTACAGGAAGATACTTCCAAAAAGAGATATTTCCTTTTTCTTTCAATGAGTTTGCCATTCTTAAAAATAGGATATTTGAAGATTATCTCTATAAAGGAGGATTCCCCGAATACCTGAAACATGAAAACTCAGAGATTCTGCAAAACCTTATGAAGGATATAATCCTTAAGGATGTTGTTGTAAGATATGGAATAAAGAACAGCAGTATTTTGACTCGCATGGCAGTTTATATGATCTCGAACGTATCAAAAGAATTCACATATAATTCCTTAAAAAAAATACTACAAATCAGATCTACACAAAGTGTTATCGATTATATGAGCTACCTGGAAGACACTTACCTATTGTTCACGGTTCCGCAATTTGATTACTCATATAAGAGACAACTGGTCCTTCCAAAAAAAGTGTACTCTATTGATAACGGGCTTTCAAGAGCCAATTCTGCATCATTTTCAAAAGATAAAGGAAGGATGCTTGAGAATCTTGTTTTTCTTCATCTGAGAAAGAACCAAAAGAATATATTCTATCACAAGGAAGAAGGGGAATGTGATTTCTTGATAAGGATGAACGAAAAAATAACAGAGGCTATACAAGTATGTTTCAAGCTTGATGAAGAGAATAAAGATAGAGAGATAAAGGGGTTATTAGAAGCCTTGAATAAATTTAAATTAGGTAAAGGAACTATAATTACTTATAATCAGAGAGACAGTTTTGAAATCAAAGGAAAAAGGATTGATTTGATACCGTGTCATGAGTTCTTGTAAAGCATAATGTTTGGAGTAAAAAGTTCATTTAAGTGTCCTTTAGATAGCTCTCGAGAATATTCTCTGCACCTGGAGCAATCATCTGTTTCCATGCCAGGTCATTCTTTGCAATGAGGTCTCTTATAGCTGTTGCAGAGATGTCATGTAAATGAGCAGGGACTTCAACCTCTTCCACTTTGTAGCCTACTCCATAATTAACGCTTTCGATGTCATCGATTATCTCAACTTTCGCATCTGCATTCATCTTTGCCATTGCAGATTCGATCATCTGTTTCCTGATTTCTGAAGGATATATGTCATGCTTCGTGTCCTGGACCAGTATCAGCAAGGGTATGCCTGCGTCTATCTTTTCCTGCATGATTGCAAGGTGCCCTTTGTGAAAAGGACACCACCGTCCTATAAACAATGCTCTCATCTTCCTATGCTAATGTAATTGAAGCTTTCCATATCGCGGGGGTCGTAAATGTTTCTTCCGTCGACTATGTTAGGGCTTTTCATCATCCCCTTCAGCTTTTCAAGATCAAGGCTCCTGAATTCATCCCATTAAGTGCATATCACAAGGCAATCTGCATCCTTTGCTGTGTCATAAGGGGTATCTTTTATCCCTATATCGAATTGCCTGGACACGTTATCTGCTGCTTCAGGATCGAATGCCTGGACTGTTGCCCCTTCCTCTATAAGTTTTCTTATTATTGTAAGAGATGGCGCTTCACGGATGTCATCAGTCTTGGGCTTGAATGCAAGACCTAGTATGCCTATTGTTTTGTCTTTAAGATCAGGAAGAAGTTTTTTTATCTTAGGGAGTATGTCCTTTTGCCTGTAATTGATGTCTTCCACTGCATCAAGGATTGAGGATTCACATCCATGATCTTTCAGGGTGTGTTGCAGTGCCTTTACATCCTTTGGAAAACAGCTTCCGCCATAACCTATACCTGCATGGAGAAAACGGCTGCCTATGCGCTTGTCAAGCCCCATGCCTTTTGAGACTTCACTTATGTCACCTCCGTTCTTCTCGCATAGATGGCTTAGCATGTTCACAAACGAAATGCGGGTTGCAAGCATTGCGTTGCTTGCGTATTTTGCAAGCTCTGCGCTGTTACGCTTCATGAAAACAATCGGGTTGTCTGTTCGTATTACTGGTGAATATAATTTGGTTATGAGTTTCTTTGCCTTTTCACTGTCTGTTCCCACAATAATCCGGTCAGGATTCTTGAAATCATAGATGGCGCGGCCTTCCCGGAGGAATTCAGGATTTGATACTACATCAAAATCGCTTTGCGGGCGGAGGATCTCTTCAATCTTATCATTGGTACCCATGGGGACTGTGCTTTTCGTGACTACCAGCTTGTAGCCTTGCATGTTATCATGGATGGTTCTTGCAACTGCAAAGACTGCACTGAGGTCTGCATTTCCATCCTCGCCTTCAGGGGTTCCTACGGCGATGTAGATTATCTCTGGTTCGACTGCCTTCTTGGTATCTGTTGTGAAGGTTATCCTTCCTTCACGAAGATTGCGGCTGAGAAGATCACGCAAACCTGGCTCATATATGACTGGGTCTCCTGAATTAAGGAGTTTCACCTTATCCTCATCAACATCAGCACAGATCACTTCGTTTCCAAGGTCTGCAAGACAGACTCCTGTCACAAGGCCTACATAACCGCTTCCGAACACCGAGATCCTCATAATCTCACCACGCATTCATCATTTTTGAGTATGCCTTTCACATCAATTATCAGGGGTTCACCCATATATCCTTTCAAAGTCTCCAAAGAAAGTTCTTTGTATTCCTTGTGTGGAACAGCCAAGACCAATGCATCCAGGTCAAAAAAATCCTGGAGTGAATTCATCCCTTCCAATCCCTCAAAATGAGGGTCATGAACCTTAAGATTTGCGCCCAGTCTTTGAAGTTCTAAAATGATCTCTTTTACTTGGCTGTTTCTTGCATCCTTTACATCTTCCTTAAATGTGATACCCAAAATGCCTATCTTTGACCCTTTGATTGGTTTCCCTTTTGAATTAAGCTCTTCGAATAAAAGCTTTACAACCTGCTTGTACATGGAGTCATTGATCCTTCTACCTGCAAGTATCACTTCAGGGGTGTAGCCCAGTTCCTCTGCTTTGTATGTAAGATAGTAAGGATCAACCCCTATACAGTGGCCACCTACAAGCCCTGGCTCAAATGGCAGAAAATTCCATTTGGTCTTTGCGGCTTCCAATACCTCAAAAGTATCGATATTCATCTTCCTGAATATGAGGCTAAGCTCGTTAATGAGAGCTATGTTTAAGTCACGCTGGGTGTTCTCGATTACTTTTGCAGCTTCGGCAACTTTTATCGAGGTTGCCCGGAATGTCTTTGTTATGCTTGAATAGACCTCTTCAACCTTATCTAAGGTTTCAGTGTCCATTCCTGAAACCACTTTTGTTATCTTATCTATCGTATGGTTGGTGTCTCCTGGGTTGATCCTTTCTGGTGAGTAGCCTATTTTCCAATCAACTCCACACTTAAGACCTGATTCCTTCTCGATTATGGGAACACATACCTCTTCTGTTGCTCCGGGATAGACTGTGCTTTCGAAAACAACTACGGCGTCCTTCTTAAGGTTCTTTCCTACTATAGCTGATGCAGACCGAAGGCAAGAAAGATCCGGCTTTTTCCCATCTCCAATTGGTGTTGGAACACCGACAATAACAAAATCACATTCCTTAAGACAAGAGGGGTCTTCTGAATACTCAAGAGTACTGTTGTCCAGATCTTCACCCAGTGTTTCATTATTCTCATCGATGCCTTCTTTAAGATTCTTTATCCTTTGCGGATTTGCATCAAAGCCTACTACTTCAAAATGTTTTGACAAACATAGTGCAAGCGGCAAACCGACATAGCCAAGACCAACGAGGCCAATTTTCATTTTCCACCATAATACTCTTTATACCAGTCCACAAACTCTTGCACGCCTTCTTTTACGCTTGTTTTGGGTGAGTAACCAAGCATCTTTTGGGCTTTTGAGATGTCTGCTTCGGTGTGAGGGACATCTCCAGGCTGGATCTCCATGAGATTCATCTGGGCTTTCTTTCCAAGGGCTACTTCAAGAGATCTTATGTAATCCATGAGTTCCACGACCTCTCCTCTGGCGAGATTGAATCTCTCGTATTGATAATCGTTATCGATTGCGCCAATAACACCCTGGACAATGTCTGCAATGAAGGTGAAGTCCCGCTTCATCTTACCGTGATTGTAGACGTCAATTGGCTTACCTTCAAGGATTGATTTGGTGAACTTGAAAAGCGCCATGTCAGGCCTTCCCCACGGGCCATAGACAGTAAAGAATCGAAGACACCTGCAGTTTATATTGTAGAGATGGTGATAGGTATAACACATGAGTTCTCCATTCTTTTTTGTTGCGGCATAGAGGGAGACAGGGTGGCTTACATCCTGTGTCTCCTTGAAAGGCATTTCCTTATTCCCTCCATAGACAGAGGAGGATGATGCAAATATAAAATTGGGAATCTTATGGTTACGGCAGAGCTCAAGCAGGTTGAGGGTACCCTTGTTATTGTTCTCCTGGTAACTGAAAGGATTCTCTATGGAATATCGTACCCCTGCCTGGGCTGCAAGATGAAGAACCTTTTCTATTTGGTTCTCTTCTGCAATCTTTGCCAAGGTATCATAGTCACAAATATCTGACTTGTAAAAATGAAAGTTCTTGTGCTCCAGTGACTTCAATCTTTCTTTTTTCAATGCTGGATCATAATAGTCGTTCAGGTTATCAATGCCAATGACTGTATCTCCTCGTTCAAGAAGCTTTTTTGCAACTGACGAGCCTATGAACCCAGCAATCCCTGTTATTGCGATTTCCATGCTAATTAAGCCAAATGAGAGATTTATAAACCTTGTGCAAGTGGCTCTCATTCCAAGAGTTTGTAGAAACCGCTACTGCTGAAGAAAGGGATTGAAACCTCTTGAAAATCAAATTTTCTGAGAAAATTTTGCATATGATCTTTTTCGGTGGTACAGTAAAGCATTTGTGAATTATTTCGGTTTACCTCTTTCATTACAATGCTTTCCATGACCTGACTGCCCACACCTGCCCTTTCCTGTCTTGGAGGGATTCCATTTGGGAAAAAGGTTTCAAGACCAAGAACTGTATCGTTTGGGTTCAAAGATGGACCTCCAACATAATTGAGTATACAATCTTTATATGGTCCAACCGCGAGTGATATTTGGGCATTGGTTTCATTACAAAACAGATAAACTAACACAAAGGTGTCGTTACTTTTCCAATAATGGGTTTCATACATCTCTGCCAGAAGAACTACATCGAATTTATAAAAGCTGCTGCCCGAATAACATTTCATAACCCTTTATTTAATAGTATAACCTTTGAAATCCTAGAAAATCTTACTCAAAAGGGATAGTTCTTACTCAGATTCAATAAAATTTCACTTTATGGTCTAATTAATCCCTTTCGAAAAAACTCGTAGACCAGTATCTCCGATGAGTTTTAACTACTCCTGAATTAATAGAAAAAACCAACAGC
>CAYYOI010000010.1:0-41750 GCA_964473285.1 uncultured Methanosarcinales archaeon
AAAATGGTTATGATCAGCTAGAAATCATAATGTTGAAAGGATATCTACACACCCCAAAAATGCAAAGCTTTAAATATTCTAAGTTCATGGAAATCTTAAAGCAATAAAGAGGTATCCTAATGAAAATAGGTGTTTTTCTATGTCAGTGCAGAGGAGAGGTTAGTCAGAATCTTGATATGACTTCATTATCAGAATTTGCAAAGGAAAATGAGGAAGTGGCTTATGCAGAGATACATACAGCATTATGCTCAAGCAGTTCCTATGAAAATATAAAAAAAGTAATCAATGATCATAAGATTGATCGTGTTGTAATTGCTGCATGTTCTCCAAAATATTATGAAGATATCTTTCGTAAGATAATCGAATCTGCAGGTCTTAATCCGGGTAATCTTGCCATGGCAAATATCAGGGAACAGTGTGCATGGCCACATCGGAACGATCCTGATGCATGTCTTTCAAAAGCAAAACTCATACTCCTGGAAGCAGTAGAAAAAGTAAAACTATCCCAACCTATAAATCTTGAACAAAGCAGTGTAAAAAAATCAGTTCTTGTAGTAGGTGGTGGTATTGCTGGAATCCATGCAGCCCTGAGTCTTGCAGAACAAGGGCTTGAAGTGCAACTGGTTGAACAACGTGCAGTTATCGGAGGGGATCAGGTACGTTTTGCAAAAGCTTTCCCTCGTGATGAATGCAGTCCTTGTGCCTTTGCACCAATCATAACACGTCTTGTTCATAATGAAAACATCAAACTCCACACGCTTTCTGAAGTGGTAGAGGTTGGTGGTAGAGTAGGTGAATACACTGTAAAGATAAAGAAAAACCCAAGGTTTGTTGATGAAAGCAAGTGTACTAACTGTGGTGATTGTACTACAGTATGTCCTAATGAGGTGACTAACCCATATGAGTTCAATCTTGGAGAGCATAAGAGGATACATCTTCCATATGATGAAGCACATCCTCATTGTCATGTGGTTGAACCTTCAACGATTGAAGATTGTAGGACGAATTGCCATAGATACTGTGAAAAAATCTGCAGTGTTGATGCAGTTAATCTAGATGAACAGCCAAAAGAAGAAAAATTCATTGTTGGTGGAATCATCATTGCTACAGGTTATAAGTTGTATGAACCTACCGAGTTCAATTACACGGAATCAAAGAATGTTGTAACTCTTGCTGAATATGAAAGAATTGTTGCCCCTGATGGTGTTACGGAAGGTAAGATCCAGAGATTATCTGACAATAAAACTCCTAAGTCTATGGCTTTCATACTTTGTGTTGGGTCAAGGGATCCCCAGACTAATCCTTATTGTTCTAAGTATTGTTGCATGGCTACAGCTACCCTTATAAGCCAGACAAAAGAAAGGAATCCTGATACAAAGATTTATGTTTTCTATAAGGATATCCAGACTGTAGGTAAGATGGGTGATGATTATGTCAGGAGAACCCAGGAAGCAGAAGGGGTGGAATGGATTCGTGCAATACCTACAAGTTCGCGTTTAATAGATGATGACCGTTTATCCTTGCGTGTTGATGCAAATGGAGGTCTCCTTGACATTGATGTTGATATGGTTGTCCTTGCAAATGGAATGGAACCAAATAAAGGAGCAGATAATCTTCGTAAGGTTATTGGTCTTGATAAGAATGAAGACGGATTCTATCGTGAATCTGACATAATGCTGAATCCTGTATCAACATTCGATCCTGGAAAGTATATCTGTGGTACATGTGTTGGTCCGAAAGCTATCGCAGAAACCATTACAGAGGCAAGAAGTGCTGCTGCATCCTGTGCCTCAGTTCTTGGTACAGATAAGATTACCCAGGAAGTTTTGGTTTCAAAAGTAAATGAATCTCTTTGTGGAAATTGTAAGGTCTGTCTTAGGACTTGCCCTTTTGGAGCAGTAACAATAGATGCTCAAAAAGGAGTATCTGTAACTGATAATACACTTTGCAGAGGTTGTGGAAATTGCGTTTCAGCATGTCCTTCTGGAGCTCGTGATCTTATAATGTATCCAAATAAGTATTACAGTAAAGGGATTGATGTATTATCAAGATTTGAGACAGATGAACCAAAGATCCTTGTTTTTGCATGTAATGGTTGTGGTTATCCCGCAGTGGATCAATCAGCACAAATTGGTGAATCCTATCCTCCAAATGTTCTTGTAATTCGTGTGCCTTGTGCAGGAAGGATTGATTCTCAATATATAGAATACGCATTTTCCAAAGGCTTTGAAGGAGTATTTATTGGTATGTGTCATCTTGGAAGTTGTCATTTTGTTGTTGGAAATGAGGATCTTATGAAAAGAATGGATCTTTTAGTAGCTCTTCTTGAAGCAAAAGGTATTGATAAGAAAAGGCTTAAGATGAGTGAAATCTCCCCCACAGAAGGAAAAAAGTTCATAACTGATATTAAAGATTTTATGAAGATAATCCAGAACTTGCGTGAGGATGAAACAAATGAGTGAAGATATTCAACCTGAAGTAAAGCCTGAAGAAAATCAGGAAATCCCTAACTTAGATTTAGAAAGTCAGGAAGAAGGTATAGAAGAGAATCTAGATGTCCTAGGAGATATTCAAGAAGAGACTCAGGAAGAAGCTCAAGAAGGTAATAAGGGAGTTAAATCAAAATCCAAAGAGAAACCAACTGTACTTATGCTACCATTAGGTGGATGCAATGGATGTCATGTTACATTCCTAGACTTGCATGAACAGCTTCTGGATGTTTTTCCAATGATTGATCTTAAACGTGCTTCAGTTGTTGCTGATATGAATAAATATACAATGCCTGAAGTAGATATAGCTCTTGTTGAAGGAGCAGTATGCAATGAAGATCAACTTAGATTGCTTCGTGAGGCAAGAAAAAAGGCAAAGATTCTGATTGCACTTGGTTCATGTGCAGCCTTTGGTGGGGTCCCGGGTTTGAGGAACTATTTTGATGTTAATGAAGTCATTGATGAAGCATATGTCAATGCTTTAAGTAATGATAACCCTGATAAGGTTGTTCCGGATGATTATCCAACCGTCCCAAAGATGCTTGATGAAGTCGCATGTCTTGATAGGGTTGTAAAAGTTGATTTTATCATTCCCGGATGTCCACCTGTACCTGAGACGATTAAAGAGACAATAGTTGCATATATTGAAGGAAGGGAACCTGAGATTGCAACCAAAAATCTTTGTGAGGATTGTCATAGGAATCACAAGAAGATTATCCCTGCAGACAGGCAATTTATTACTATGAGTATAAATGCTGTGCTTGAAAAAGAGATAGATCCAGATCTTTGTTTCCTTGAGCAAGGGATACTTTGTATGGGTCCTGCAACCCGTTCTGGTTGTGGAGGAAGATGTACAAGTGCAAATATGCCTTGCAGAGGATGCTTTGGCCCTAATCCTGAAGCAATTGAACAAGGATGTGAGATGACAAATGCAATGGCCCCTATGCTTCCGATTGGAGCTTTAATCAATAAGGAAGATCTTCCAGGTACGTTTTATAGATATGCACTTCCATCTTCAATAATTCCAACTGTAGTAAAGAATCACAATGAGATTGTAAAAAAGCAGCTTGCAAGGGATAAGCTATTAAACGAGGAATAAAAATGTCAAAAGTTGTAAATATTTGTCCAGTATCCAGACTTGAAGGTCATGGAAAGATAACTCTTCATCTTGATGACCATGGAGAATTAACAGATGCAAAGTTTCATGTTGTTGAGTTCAGGGGGTTTGAGAAGTTTCTTCAGGGAAGAAAAGTATGGGAAGCTCCTCGTATCACAACCCGTGCATGTGGTATCTGTCCTATATCTCACCACCTTGCTTCAGCTAAAGCAACAGATGCTGTATATGGCGTGGAAATCCCTTATACCGCAAAACTTTACAGGGAACTCCATCATATGTCTCAGATAATCCATTCTCATGCGCTTCATTTCTTTTTTCTTGCAAGTCCTGATTTCCTGTTTCCGGATGATGCTGCAAAAAGAAATGTATTAGGAATTCTGGAATCTAATCCTCAGCTTGCAAAAAAAGCGATTGAATTAAGGAAAATGGGTCAGGAGATCAACCACATATTAGGAGGGAAAGCCATCCATCCCGTAACTTCCATTCCAGGGGGTGTAAGTAAACCAATAGGAAAGGATGATCTCAAGAAGATAAGGCAAAATCTGAATCGTGCTCTTGAACTTGGAAAGACTGCCTTGAAGGTAGGAGGTATGATATTTGACAAGAATCATAATTTTGTGAGCAAGTTTGCAAATTTCCCAACTTATTACATGGGTCTTGTGAAAGATGGCAATCTTGAATTATATGACGGTTCTTTGCGTGTAGTAGATAGTGAAGGAAATCAGGTAGATGAATTTGATCCAAATGATTATTTAGATCATATAAGTGAAAGAACAGAAAACTGGTCATGGCTAAAGTTTCCCTTCCTCAAGAAATTCGGCTGGCCTGATGGGATCTATCGTGTAAACTCCCTTGCAAGGCTGAATGTTTGTGATCAGATTTCAACTCCTCTTGCTAATGAGGAATTACAGAAGTTCAGGGAAAAATATGGTCGGGCACCTGGAAATACTCTCTTATTTAATTTTGCAAGACTGATAGAACTATTATATGCTATCGAGAGAGGTATTCAGATCACAGATGATCCTGAAATCACTGGTACTGATATCCGTAAATTGATAAAAGTTGGTGGAGGAGAAGGTATAGGTGTTATTGAAGCTCCAAGAGGGGTATTGATACATCATTACAAAGCTGATGACCGAGGAAGTCTTACAATGGCAAACATGATTGTTTCAACTGTACAGAACAATCCCTCCATGAATCAGGCAGTTTTACATGCTGCAAAACAATTTATCAAAGCGGATCAGGAAATCACTGAGCCTTTGATGAACAGGATAGAGATGGCAGTTAGGGCATATGATCCTTGTCTGAGTTGCGCGACCCATGCTGTGGGTAAAATGCCTCTACATGTAGAAATGTATGGTCCAGATGGAAAACTAATCAAGGAAAGAAAGGTGAATTAGTTGAACTTTTTGAAATATAAGGATCTTAAGACAAAAATTATCCTTGGAGGAACACTAATCCTGTCAATACCAATGCTTTTACTTAGTTTTATCAATTACATTAGCACAAAAGAGGCTTTATCTCAAGCTGGCATTGAAGCAGGAAAATATATTCCATCTTTTATTATAACTAATATGCTTACAATAACTGCCATTTTCATAGTAGGTTTTGGTTTGATATATCTCTTTGCAAGAAACATTGTATATCCATTAAGGAATGTAGCTGAAGCCTTTCAGAAACTTTCTGAACAGGACTATTCAAAAAAACTTGATGATACTGATTCAAAGGATGAAATATCAAAACTGATTACTGTATATAACCGCATGATAGATAGCACCAAGAGTCTTGTTGATAACATAAACAAGAACATGGATCAGGTCTCCCAGATCTCAGAAGGCCTTTCTTCATCAAGTGAAGAGGTAAATGCCTCAACACAGCAGGTAGCATCAACTATCCAGCAGATTGCAAAAGGTTCCCAGAACCAGTCAAATCTAGTTGAAAGCACAATAAAAGTGATAAAAGAGTTGAATGGAGGGATTGAAAATGTCTCCAATAGCCTTAATAGCATATCAGAATTTGCAACCCGGGCAACTGAGAATGCAAAGAAAGGTAATCAAGCAGCAACCGCAGCAAACCAGAAGATGACTAACATTAAGGATACTGTATCCAATGTTGGAACTGTTGTAAAGGATCTTGGTGATAAGAGTAGTCAGATTGGGAAGATTGTTGATGTGATTGATAATATTTCTGAGCAAACCAATCTTTTGGCGCTTAACGCCGCAATCGAGGCTGCCCGTGCAGGCGATGCAGGAAAAGGGTTTGCAGTAGTTGCAGAAGAAATCCGTAAGCTTGCAGAAGAATCACAGAAAGCGACTCAGCAGATAAGCTCCCTTATCCAAGGTATACAGGAATCCACAAGCAAGGCTGTAAGTTCTATGGATACAAGCGTAAAGGAAGTTGATGATGGAGTCAGTGTAGTTGGTGATGCATTGGTTGCACTTGAAGGGATTTCCGCAATCATCAATAACATTGACAGCCAGATCAATTCAGTTGTTGAGCTTAGCAAATCACAGACCGAACTTACAGGCAAGGTGAATGATTCCATCTCAAAGGTCAGTACTGTTGCAGAAGAATCAGCTGCAGGAGGCCAGGAAGTCTCAGCCAGCATAGAAGAGACATCTTCTTCGATGGAAGAGGTTGCATCAAACTCTCAGGAACTTGCAAAAGCAGCAGAAGGATTACGCCAGGCAGTAAGTAAATTCAATTTCTCAAAGCAGTGATAACCTTTTTGTTATCCTGTCTATTGTTTCTTCATCTCCCGGGCCGATTGCACAACATGTTCTTGTTCCAGGTTCAACAATAGTTCTTCCCGCATCAGTTATTATTGCAGTGATAAGTCCCGCATCTTTTGCTTCCTGCATATGTTTTAGCATCTCTTTTTCGTCCTGGATCTTGAGTACTACTTTTTTCATTCCCTCCTCTCTCCAGCGGGATACAATATCCTTATTACTCTTTATTCCCCTAAGGGTGGCCTCGACGCATGCATGGCCTACTTGTGCAGCTATTTTTCCCTTGGGAAGTTTCAGATCCATCCTCAGAAGAATCACTTGTTTCATCTATGTTTAACCTCACTATTTTATAGCTCGTTTTAGAACAAAGCCTTTGCTCTGTCCTATATATTTTTTCTCCTTTCCCCCTGTTTGTTAGGGGAAAGCGAGGAAAAAATCCCCACTAAAAAGGCTTTACGACATTTATCTATCCGGTCATTCACCAGATGCTTAGCATCCAGATATATACCATTATTGCAGTCGTCTCCTAATCATAACGGCAGTCGTAATTGTCAAAGACAATTAGGGACTATGAAACTTGCAGGAGGGACGCCTTTTTATAAGCTTGAAGTTGTTGATACTTTAAATTATTTGCTAACATTGTATGGATATATGTTAGCATTTTTCTTGCAACCGCAGTGATTGCAATATTGTGCGTCTTTCTTTTTTTGATCCGATGATATCTCTTTGCAAGATTTGAATCATCCAATCATACTTTATTATAATTACTTTATATTATTAAAGATTTGCATTAAGCACACTAAAATATTATTTCATTTAACGTTAGGGATAAAAGAAGTTTTTCGGAATGAGATGGAGAAAAATTTGGGAAAAGTCTGCAAGATTTTTCCTCTTAATCGCTGATAGCCGAGAAAAACTCACCGCCGAAAAGCCCAATTAAAGCCCCTTTCCAGCATTCTGCATGATCATGCTATCGCAGACTCGATTCCAGCGAAGGGAATGCGATCTGCGTTTATAAAAGAAGCCAGATTTTATAAATCTTGTCCCAGAATACCGAGAGGAATGCGATTCTTTCGTTAATAATATATAGGATAGAATAATATCTAAGCTCATGGATGAAAATGAACAGCAAGCAACTATTTTACTAAGAAATTACTTACTAGAAGGACGGAGACCAATTAGACTTGAGAATGATGCAATTGAACTACTTCAAAATCCTGATGAGATACCTGATTATTTTCTGTATGAACCAACTCAAATTCGAGAAATTCTCGAGGATAAAAATATTAATCTAGATGAACTACCAAAAGAATGGACTGAAGAGTTATTAAATGAATTTAGACCTTCAAATTATATCTGTGGTCTAAAAATGATCATAATCAGGAAAGCTATTGTAAGAGATTATCCAGATTATCTTCCTTGTCAATATATCCATGAATATGTCCATTTAATGATTCATCAAGAAATATGGACTCAAGACTATTTAATCAAAACTTTTGATTTAAATGAGAATTTGGATGAAGAAGGTATATGCATTGAAATTGCATGTATCTACGCAGAAAAGAAAGGTTTCCGAGAGAATTATGCAAAACTTCAAAGTAGATAATTTTTAGTTATAACAACTAGAATATATATTTTCTAACAGAGTTCCCCTTTTATATTATGGCGACCTTATAGCTATCATGGTAAGGGAAGTGTTTACTATAAGATTCACAAAGGAACAAAGAAGAATATTAGATGCTAGGGCTAACTCGGCTGGATATGCAAAACTTGGTGATTATATCAGAACAGTTCTTTTCCTGCCAATGCCCGTTGAAGAGAAGATAGATAGAATTTATCGGAAGGTTGTTCTAAATGAGGAGGACTGAATATGGCAATAAACGTGGTGAAAGGAGAAGTTTCTATTGTCCATATTATATTTGGGATGCAATAAAAAAATCTTCTAAAGATTGCTATTCAGTTAGTACTTTTATTAATATGGCAATTAAAGAAAAGCTAAAAAGGGATTTCCCTGAAACTTATAATCAGGTGTATAATGATAATCAAATGTCCTGAATGTAAGAGTTTAAACATTCTTCTTGAAATCAATTCAGGTGAATGTTTCTGCAAGGATTGTGGGCTTGTTATTGAGGATGAGCTTTGTTCAAATCAGCAGGATATGAGGAAACCAAGCCAGAATACTACTTTTACAATCCATCATAAGAAACATATGAATAAGGTAATATACACATCGAAGGAAAAATATAATTATCATCGAACAAAAGAGATCAAGTTAATCTCCAGCAGATTAAAGTTACCTGATTTTATTCAAGAGCATGCATATGCAATATATGTAGATCTATCAGAGAGAGATTTATGCCACAGTAAGGAAATAAATACCATCTTTCATTCTTGTATATCTATCGCTTGTCAAATGAATGGTCTACCTAGAACAGTTGACGAGATAACAGATTACTCCACAGTAGATTCTTATAAAGTACTAAAATTTGTTAAATTTATCAAGAAAGAATTGAGATTACATATCCCACCTACTAATCCTATTGATTTAGTCCCAAGATTTATATCAATCCTAAGACTTTCATCAAAATGTGAAAGAGTTACAATTGATATTCTTCATAAAATAGAAAATATCCCTAAATATCAAGGTAAAAAACCAAAATCTTTGATATCTGGAGCGTTATATGTTGCAAGTAAAATTTGTAATCTCAAATTAAGTCAGACAAGAATTGCTGTTGAGGTTTGTGTCAGAGAAACGACAATAAAAAGAATATCAAAGGAAATAATGTCTGATTTGAATATCCAATATGGCTAAGGTTTGCCTAATATTAGCTCATCATATAATAGAGATTTCTCTGGATATTCTTTCTTAAGTTTCTCCAGAATCGCCTGCCTTACATACTCTGAAACAGACATACAATCATCAGTGATCTTGACTAGTTCATCCCAGAGTTTATTCGGCATGGTGATACTACGCCGTTCATTCCTGTTGAACTCAGCATATTCAGCCATTCTTAACCACCTTTCTATGGATGTCCTGGATCATCTCATTGATGTTTAAAGGCATAAAAAGTACAGATCGGATATAATCTGATTTTCTCTTGAAGCCAGCATTTCTGACTTTAGCTTCAAGAATATTTTTCTGCTCAGGTGTTATCCTGACCATCAAGTATTCTACTTTTTCTGCCATACAAAGAATAAGGTCAGCTTCCAATAAGTAGGATTAGGAGCTGAAGAGGGTACCCAGAGGGGTACCCTTATATCCTAAAATATCGAGTTTAAAGAGAAATATTATTAAATAATAGAACCTTTTTATTATCATATGGGGTGGTCAGAGGTTACTATGGATGAAATAAAGGATCAATCACATTATTATATTGAGTACTTAAAGCAATACTCAGAAATCTCAAATAAGTCTGATAACATAGATGCAATATATGCAGGTTTCTTCCGTAAGTTGTTTGGACTTAATTATCGGAAATCCAATTATCCCAATAAGATCAGTCTTCCTTTGCATATATTTGAGCGATATATGTCGGACAATTTATTGTCAAAAAAGAATTCAAAGAAAATTAATGACTTTATTTCAATCCAATTCAATGAATTTAAAAAATCAAAATTAGATCGAGAATTTAATTCTCTTTCAGAAAGTATATTTTATATCCTGTTGTATAAATTATTGTCAGGGGAAAGCAAACTTAATATAGATAAACTTATTGAGACAATCTGGAAGAATAAGACCTTTATTTCAAAAATTGATTCGGTTATTGCTAGCAAAAATCGCAGTGTAGACATTAAGATTCTATTTATTTTAAGCCAGGTGAATTTTGATTTAGATCAAGGCATTTTTGAAGAATTATTGTTTAATACAAAAACAAAGAATATTACAGATCAAGCCATATTGGTTTATTTAAGCTATTCTTCTGAGATTATTAATTGGGATAAATATAGAAAAGAGATAATTACACTTCATTTCAATACAATTCTTGAAGCAATTAAGAAGGTAAAGCTAAACGCTGAAACTAGTCTAGACAATGAATTAGAATTTTATATGCTTGGTTTTTTTATGTACCTCTCAGAATATGATAAAGGGATTTTTTTGCCAAAGAAGGAGAAGATTCTGTACATAAACAAAGCTATCGATAAAAATATGGTTATTTCTAGGTTTCGAAATGTCATCGAAAAACATAGAAAAGAGGAGGTTGAAATTAATTCAATTTTATATTTTATTAAATTATCCACACCTTTGACCATTAAGCTACCCATGTACCTTATATCCATCTTATTAATAATTGAAATTATTTTGATACAGTTTCTTAATATGAGTTGGTATCTTAAATTATTAAACTCAATAATAATAATAATTTTAATAACTGTATATTTCAATAATAAACTAAGCAAATTATTGAGGGACATTAGAAATGAGCTATAAGAGCACTTTGTATATGACTGAAAGACTTGAGGATAAGCCAAAGATAACCCTATTGGCTTTGAGAAATAAGGTTTATAACTATATCAAGTCTAACATAAAAGCTGAAAATGTTGTACCTAAGGAATCATACTTGAGTTTTGAATGGAGGGGAACTCAAATTTGTTTTACAATCAATTGGCATCCTGCAGTAAAAAGATATATTCTGTCATTTTATCCCTACGGTGGCACCTCGGAACTAAAATCCTACCAGACTAAACAACTTATGAATACGTGCATTGCATTTATTGATCTCAATATTGGAGAGCAGTTAGAAATTCCAGACTTATTTACTTTTAAGAAGAATGATCTAAATGATCAATTCAATATTGATTCATGGAAAATAATACTTCGTGAGGATACAGATTCATCACTAAATTTAGGGACTTTTTTGGAGAAAGAAACTAAGCGTAGTACTTTAAGGAACTTTTTCGATGGAAAGAAGAATAGCATTACAAAAAGGATATTTATTGTTGATGTAGATAATAAATATCAAAAGTCCATTTTTGGAAATCCCATATCTAAAGTTAAAAATTTCTTAGAGCAATATACAAAAAACGATATCGAAATAATTAAAGATCTCCATCTGTTAAAAGAAATGGTTGAACAAAGAGAAGATATTAGAAATGGACTAATAATATTTATTGGAAATTCCAGTAATGTTGATAAAATATACAACGACTATAAGCTTTACCTCTCTGTAAAAGATATCCCCTCACAATTTGTATTGTTAGAAAATGTTGACAAAGTTGCAACGCTAATTAAGAATAATTTTCTACTTGAAATACTTTGTAAGACTTCAACAGATAATATTGAGCTTCAACCAATCTTTTCAGATATTGATGGGTATTTATGTTTAAGTGATATCCCTTCATCTAAAGGTAAATTGTTTGGGATTAGTATGGTTATGAAGTCACATTCGGGTTATGAAGATATGCTAGAAATATTCCCCGACCTTAAATTTGAGGTTAAGGAAAAGTATAATCGTATTGAGTTTGATGAAGATAACATAAAAAAATTAATCTCCAAAGTCAATTTACTAGTAGATTCTAAAGGGAAAAAAATCAATATCTTCTTAACTAGGAACTGGAATTGGGAAAACATTAAAAAATTAGTAGAGCTAGCAAAAAGCAATGATATTACAGTAAATAAGATATTCTATCTGTCAAGCAAAACGAATAAATTTGTTACCACCTTTTTTTCAGAGGAAAATTTATTAACTCACCCTTATACTATCATCGATGACAGAATTGCCTTCTTTCATACAAACACAAAAGTTACCACTTTTGGAACAATATTCCCCATCTTTGTAGAACTTAAATACTACTCGTCTGATCAGTTAAATGCCAATGACTTATTAAATCTATTATGGAGTATTAAGAAAAGACTTTACAGAGTAGATAATTTCTTTGCTCTTAAGGAACCTGAACCTTTGATGATATTTCAGAGCACAAAGAAGTTATACTTAGGTAAGATAACTAGTCCTTTACGGATTAAAGTATCTCATCTAATCTGATTATACTTTTGAGTTATTTCCTTATAGCACTTTCTCAAGGTTGTCTCAACTACATCAACCCTGTGTGATATCTCTCTCTGCGAGATTCCCAGTTTTCTCTTTACGCTTGTAATGTAAAGTATTGCTGAAGCTACTGACTTGGGGTTTCTTCCCTGAATCACAACTTTACCCTGTAATTGGGCATATAGGGTGACAGCGTATTCTCTAGCTTTGAAATCAAAGCCCATCTGGTTCATGTGCCTTTCCATCAAATCCAATGGAGACATATTTGGAAGGCTCAGGTTGAATGAGGTCTTGATTGCTTTAAGGCAGTAATTGAACTCCTTAAATGAGACCTCTGTTCTCCTGATTATCTCGCTGATGGTTTTTGGTATGTCATGTTGCTTGCAGGATATGTAGATGCTGGCAAGCATGATGCCCTTTATGCTCCTGCCTACTGATAGCTGTCTTTCTATTGTTTCAAGGTATATCCTTTTTGAGTTTTCAACTACATATTTCGGCAGGTTGAGCCTGCTTGCAACCCTGTTTAAGAGACGCTTGGCTCTTCTGAAGTTCTTTTCCTTGTTTGAAAGCATCCAGCCTGCTTTGACGATCTTACCATTAGTTGTTCCTGTTCCAGCTATGTTTAAGTCATTATTTTTGTAGTGCTGTTCACTGTACTGGCACTGCTCTGGCATAGCCTCCTCTATGATAAGTCCGCATACTCTGCAGATGATTTCGCATCTGTCTATCATTGTATCTTCAGATCCACATTCAGGGCATTTGATTTCTATCACCTCCCAGAGAGCTTTCTCTAGCTAAAGGGGAAGTCTTTTTGATTATACCAAAATACAAGGGAATGATTTTGGCATCACAGTACTTGTCTGCTCTTTCCTTGAATGTTTTCATGTCACTGCAAAGTTCAAGCACCGCACAGCACTTGGCTTCCTTGTCATTCAGCCCATCAATCATTTCCCTTATTGCTTTTGGTATAGTCATTCTTAATCTTCCTTCATTCCAAAACAGCTCGGCTGTTGCTTTGATTACCTTCTTTTGTTGAAGGTATTGGTCTGGTAGGGTAGCCATGAGTGGGATAACTAACAAAACCTTTCCTTGAAATTTTTATAGCATTATCTTCAGATTGCATAATGAAAACCTCCAGATCAAAGATCAAAAACAAACCGCAAGAGCCAAATGATCAGTGCATAAGCACTGTGTTAGGGGTTCCATTGGCATAGCTTCTGCTAAGAAATATGTTCCTGCTCCAACATGTTATGATTGAACGCATTTTTATTCCCCCACAATAGTATATAGTTTTCTTCCTTTATATACTTAACTGTTCAAATCGTGAAAAAATTTCAAAATTTGTGAAAAAAGCTTTATGGCTTATGTTTCACAGGAAAAGCTTATTTTCGGGATATTTCGCAATTTTTCGGGCAATTATGGCTTGGATTTTGCCCGTATTCCAGTCTTGACCTTCTGGTCAAAATAAGCCATTATCCGTCGTGGAACATCTTTTCTCAGTAGCATCTCTACTCCGTAGACTTGGTACTTGCTCTTGATGGTTGTGTCTGCAAGAACCAAGTGCCAGTGGCTGTACTTCTCGTTTAGCTCCTGAAATTTTTTCTCCAGCCTCTTGGTATGTTTCTCAAAACCCTTTCCAGTCTCGACTTCAATTGCAACCTTTTCTCCGTTTTTGGCTGTGAAGATTATATCTGGTTCGGCTCCATGAAAAATCTCATAGTCCTTTGTGTACTTGTTGATGATCTCGGCTATGTTTGCAACTAGGAATGTATGCACTGGTGTTTCATTAGCCACTTTTCTCACTAGAAAGACTGATGATCTTGCTTCACCAATAGGCGTTTGATTGCTTTCAATATAGCCCTTGTTTGCAAGGTAGACAATGTCAGGTCTTTCAAGCTTGTTTTTTCTGTAATAATATCTGCTGGCATCAACTTTCACATTGACTTTCTTTTTTGGCTTCTGAACATTCTTTTTGATAATCTCATCTGCGTTTGTAGTGATGATCTTATGCTCTTCAGGTGATGCAATGACTTCCAATTCTTGATGATCATTATCCATTATCAGGATGCCCTTTCCAACTGGAGCTGTCAGCAGATATTCTTTCTCCATCTGAGAGAGGTTGAATGTCCTGACAACCGAATCAATGATGGCTGGCTTTTGTCTCAGGAGTACTGAGTAGCTTGAGTTAGCAAGCACTGCTCCGCCTGCCTTTGAACTGACAAGATCTGCTACATCCTGAGTTATCAGCAACAGACCAAGATTGAACTTCCTGCAGGTCTTTACAATCTCAAAGATGTAAGAGGCATCCTCTGCTCTGCTGAGAAGGCTCCATGCTTCATCAATCACAAGCAGTTTTCTTTCTCTTGACTGCTTCATTATCATGTAGACATAATCAAGGATGAGGAACATGACAACTGGCTTGACCTGCTTTGGCATATCTCCAATATTAAAGCAGACTATCTGCTTGCTGAAATCTATCTCAGTTGGTCTGTTAAGGAATCCAAAGACTCCTTCAGTGAACATATACAGCCTGTTGATAAGTGCCCTGTATGTGACCTTTTCCATAGAACTGGCTTTCCTGTCCTGTTGCTTCAGGACTTTGTAGAGATCGCCAAGAATTGGGGGCTCATTATCCTGCTCATCTATTGTGATCCCTTTTTTGGCATAGGTCTCATTGATTGCCTTGTCAAGAATGGCTTTTTGAACTTCTGAGAGGTCACCAAAGATTATCTTGAATAAGTCCATCAAAGTCAGTCTTTTTTCAACGTAGTCATGCCCCATTAAGTCTAGGGGGTTGATGATTGTATCTGAATTCTTGCTGATGGTGACAATCTGACCATTGTATTTCTTGACCAGATCAAGGTATTCTGCCTGCGGATCGATGATCATTACAGTTGTGCCATTCATAATCTGCCTGGCTATCAGAAGCTTGGTAAAATAGCTCTTGCCAGCCCCAGAGGTTGCCAAGACCATGCCGTTGGCGTTGGAAAGCCCGAAAATATCCCTAATAATGGGGATTTTGTTCTTGTTTAGACCCATGACTACCCCCTGCTCATCAAGCTCCAGAAATGGGCTTGTAAACGGGAAAAAGGCACTCAGAGCTTTGGTTGTGATATTCCGCCTGACCTTAAGGTCATCTTGGGCAGTTGGAATCATGCTCTTATAGGCTGAAATCTGCCTAAAAAGGGGCACAGAAGGGATTATCATGAGGCTGTTAAGCTCTGATTCAACCTTCTTGCTAAGAAGGGCTACATCACCCTTTGTGTCGCCTTTACAGTTGATATACAGGGAGACATTGAACAGCTTCTCAATACCCTTCTGGAGCTCCTCCAGGACTTTCCTTGTGTCCTGATACTTAATCTCCAGAGAAGGATTGATTGATTTCTTAAGCTCCTCAGCATATAGGTCAGCCCTCTGCTTCTGAAGTTCCCTGTTGAGGATAATCATCATGGATTCGATTGAGAATGGCTCGATATGGATCGAGATATCGAAATCATCATTGGATGAGATGATCTTGTCAAGGAACCCTGATTCAACCACCCTTGGAAAGCCGGATGTGGATATTATCCTGCATTCCTTGCTGTTGATCCTGATGGAATCCATGTCTACATGAATCTTGTTTGGAGCTATGAGATAATGCAGGCCGTCATCTGGTTGTTTCTTATTTTCCCTCTTGTCTTCGATGCTGTTGAAGAAGAAGTACAGGTTCCGAAGGATATCCTTGTCATGCAACCTCCTGACCTTGAGGCCGATACTCTCAAGCCTCTCCTGACAGACGTTGCATTGGATATCAAGGTCAGAGGATTTTGGGATGACCAGATAGAATGATCTGTTCCTCATCTGATTCTCCATGATGTTCTTGTTCAGGAACGCTGAGAAGTCAGCAAAGAGGCTCTGGTTATTGACCCTCTTCTTAAGATCACTAAGATAATTATCCAGATTAAGGTCTGTGGTCGTGACAACGAACTGTATCGGGAAGTCCAGGCTATTTAGGAACTTCTGAAATCCGTAAATGATACTTTCCCTTTCATCATCTGTCTTAATACTGAAATTGAATGGAGTGACCTGAAGGATAGCGATTTCCTTATGGCTATGGATTACTCCTTTCTCGACCTTGTTGATCTCAAGAAACTTCTTGAGTTTTGGTGTCATGAACTCTGCATCCCTTAATTTAAGGAAGGAATATAGATTGCTGATCCATTTACTGAAATCAAAGAATATGAAGAAGATTGCAGTAACTGTCGGGATGATTGCAAAGATGAACTTGCCTGTCAGGGTTAGTTTCTTGCTCGTAAGAATTATGAGATCAATTGTTCCGAAGAAAACAGCCCAGGCTAATTGGGAGAATGTCAGACCGAAGATGATCTTTTCCTTGTGCTGGAGTTGTTGTGGAATCTCATAGGCCATACAGTCAAATAGGCTTCCATGAGTTTTAAAGGAATCTTTGAGAAATGCTAGCGTTTGTTAGAAAAATTCTTATATTTTGGTTGGATTGCTGAATAAAATGGATAAAAAAGACATCTCTACTTCAAGAATTATTGATCTTTCAAAGACTTTAAAGGATGAGTATATTAAAGATTATAAGAAACTAAGCTCAAAATATAGCGGTCAAGAAAAAAGTTTCTTTGAGACTTTTTTTGATCCTAAAAAAAGATTCGATAGTGAAGTTGAAGTGCTTAATACCTTCTTGTCTTTTGTTAAGGATAGGACAATGGTTAATAGGTTTAGACAACTAATTCATAATTTAGATGATAAAGAGAAATATGAACGTTTCCTTGCAAGTGTAATGATATATATAAGGATTGATAGTTTTGTTCATTCTTTTGACAAATTCCTTTATCTTTGTATTGCAGTTGAAGCTGCTATGAATTATGGTATTAAAGGAAATAAAAAAAAGAGTCAGTTATTTAGGGATTTTTTTGTTGATAATCTCTCAGAAGAAAGTAAGCTAAAAATTATATCTAACTTTCAAGATACTAGTGTTGAATATGTTTGTGATGGGACTAGTCTTCAAGAATATCATCATGCCAGAAGTGAAGGAAAGAATATTAAGATTAAGAAGATAAAAAGACCTACTCAAGTTCCCTTATGCTATAAGCGAAAACAATGTTATCTCGCTTATGGTCGGTGTTGTCCAGAGATTCTTTGTGCCATAAAAGGAAATTCTAAACAAATAGATTCGAGACTATATTTTGTACTGGATTATTTATATGGGAAAAGAAGTGATTTTGTTCATGAAGGGAAATCATTTGCCCATCCAGAAAGTCAACCTGAAAAACACTATACTGATATTGGTATTAATGATTTATATGAAAATCCAATGGATTCTTCACTTCAAGAAATATTCTATAGCCTTGATATTAAGGATCTTTTCTTTCTTTATGAAGAAGCCCTTTATAAAAATTTTTGTTAGATTAAAAATCAAATTTCATATAAATAATCCTCACAATCCAGATTTCTATTTCTCCCTTTTCTATTATGTTTATGTTTTTCGTGCCTTCCTTTGAGCATAGGTGTTAAATTATCTAAATCGTCACTACCTCCATCACATTGTTGTTTTTTGTGATGAATGTCCATTGGCATTCCACGATTAATTCTATCAAACTGTGGATTCTCTTTTCTATATTTCTGTCGATAATTCATTTTATGCAATTGTAAAGGATCTTATTAGATTTATATAAATATTTCCACCTTAAAGTTATCTTTGTTTTTAACCCTTTATCAGATTAGCACTAGAACTCTTTAGGCAAACATAGCAATATACTTAACAGCCTCAGCAACCTTCTCTCCTGAATCGGAGACCGAACTCTTTCCGATGACGTGCTTAGTCAGGATTATGAATAGTAGATTGACTATGCTAAAACAGCAGATCATGACAAGAATCTTGATGTTCTCAAAGAGAGGTATCTCTATCAGCATCGAGCAGGCAAGTATGATTATTGCATCAAGGAATGTTATGAAGATGAACATTCCAAGGATGTTGAGGATCAACCTTCCATAGCTCTTGAGTGGCGGGATGAAATAGCAGAATATCCCGATAGGAACAAAAATCACTCCGAAGGCCACCACAAGGTATCTTATTATCAGGAAGAATACTGTGACAAATAAAGTAATTACATAAAATGTCACGAACAGGAACTCCAGTCCAATATTGACAATATTGTCTGCTGTTATCAGGAAGAAATGTTCATCCACCATCGAGAGGACTGATGTTGTCAGGGCTGAACCAAGCTCAAGGACAAGCTTGTACAAATAGAATGATGCATTGACAAGCACAATCATTATGACCGTGTTCTTGAGCCAGTCTTTTGCCATCTCTCTTCTGATGATGTTGTGGCCAGAGAACAGGAACTGGAAACCTGAATAGATGAAGAGCAGGCCATAGAACATGCTGATGCAGTACAGGATTATTGCCCAGATTCCATGGAATATATCTGATGCTGGCGGTGTCTCGAGAAGTGTTCTTACAAGCCAGAGAAGTGGCTGTAACGGGGCATTAAGCAGGTCTATAAAAAAGTCATACATCTTCTCAGGGATGCAACTGGCAAGGTTTGTGAGACCGCATTCATCTGCTGAGACCATCGGGACTGCAAGCAGGATCACAGTGATTGGTATGAGTATCTTTCCCCAGGTTTTCTTGATTCCCATGTAGATTAGGTAGTTGATGAACACGAACACAGCTATCATGAAGAGCAGGTTCCAGGATTCTGAGAGGCCGGTTGCCTGCACTTTTTCAACATCCTCTTCCTTGATGTCGTATTCGCAGGACTTGGTTCCTGATTCAAACATATTAGAATATTCAATTGTGCACATCTCTGCTTCCTTGACAAAGAAGGTATTGTTGTCTCTCAGGAGATTCTGATAATCCTTGTAATCAATCTTCCTGGCAGTCATCTGCAGGAGATAATATGGCTTTCCCGTAAAGTTCGCTCCATATTCATATTCATATTCCTGATAACTGCTCTCATCAAAGGTTATTAAGGTGGAAGTCAGGTCGTCCTTGGTCAGGATTCCCTTGTATGAATCATAATAATTTCCGACGATCTCAAAGTCAGCCATAGGTTCATGATCATAATATGTGACCTCCTGTTTCTGTTCAATCTCAAGAGAATCTGTCTTGTATGTTGTCCTGTAGTAATCGCAGTCATAGCAGTACCTTACGCAGTCCCAGTTCCTTCTGGCACAACAGTACCTGTCCCACCTGTATTCCTTTTCCTTGATTGTTGCCTGAATGTTAAGGACTGCCTTGATTGTTGAATCATCGTCAATGGATACAGAGACAAGCTTACCTGTTCTTTCCAGTACAGAATCATCATATATCTTTACTGAGTCCTGCTTGCTGTTGAGAGAATACAGTATCTGGCATGTCCTGCCATCCCTCTTATAGTTGCTGTAATAATCATTAGGAACCTTGATGCTGTATCCATATTCTGTCCTGACTTCCACATCAGATGGGACTAGCAGTTGTTCTTCATATCTGACAGAGGGTTCTATCGTCAGGAGAGCCAGCCATGCAGACTGGATGACTCCCTTGTAATGATAGCTTAATCCAGAAGGAGCAGAATCGACTGAAATCTGCGAGTTGTAATCCCTGATGAACTGATGGTTGGGATCAAGATAGTCAGTGTATATCAGGTTAGCTATGAGATTCTCGTCCTGGCTTTTGAGTTCCTCGCAACCTTCCTGATCCTGGATGCTGGTGCAGTCAAATGCAAATACAGCTCCGGCTAGAAGAATGAGCAAAATAAAAGAAAAAAGAAATTTACCTGCCATGTTCACCCCACCAGATATTGCACGATCAATGGTGCAACCCAGATTATTATCAGACCAATGACAATATAGGTAGCCATCATCTTGGCAGATGTCCTCTGAGCCTGGTCGTTTCCTGACATGATGAAAGTAACACCAGCAAATACCAGGAAGACGACAGCCAGGACAGTGGCCGCATACTTGATGAAGTTGTATATCTTCATCACAGGCTCAAGGATATTGTCAAAGGTCTGCTTGTCCGCATCGCTGATGTCCTGGTCAAAATCCACAGCAGAGACCAATGGCAGGGACAACAGCAACAGTATGACCAACAGAGCTTTATTCATTTTTCTTTACCTCCCCATTCCGGATCTTTTCAAACTGTTCAAGGCTGCCATATTTCCATTCAATGAAGTCGATACAGGAACTGCACATGACTGCCTCGCCTTTCTGAAGTTCTTTTCCGCATATCCTGCAGTCCATTTGTTTCACCCTGCAGACTATAAGGCTGGGATAGGTAAAGAAAGCATCTGGGAGGAATGCAAGCAGAAGTTAGTAGGTGCAAATTAGGTGTATTCTACATGGAAAGTTTTAAATATTATATAAATACATTTCACGTTATGCGTAAGAAAAAGGATGCTCGTTCAGAAAATCGTGTTGAGTGCTATGTCACTACACGAGAGAAGCAGATGATAGAGAATGAAGCTGAAAAAAATGGATTATCAGTTTCTTCATATGTCAGATTTAAGTTATTGGGAGATAAGAAATGAATTACAAGAAGGATTTTCCCATATTTAAAAGAAAAATAAAAGGTAATAGTATTATCTATCTAGATAATGCCGCAACTTCTCAGAAACCAATATCAGTAATTAAAGCGATTACGGATTACTACTCAAATAATAATGCAAATATCAGTAGGGGGGTTCATACTCTTGCTCAAGAGTCCACAGAGAAATATGAACTTGCTCGATCTAAGATCGCTGAATTCATTAACTGTAAATCAAAAGAATTAATCTTTACAAAAAATGCAACTGAAGCAATAAACATTGTCGCCAATTCAATTAAATCTATACTCAAACCAGGGGATGAAATCGTAACATCAATCATGGAACATCATTCAAATCTGATTCCTTGGTATCAACTAAAAAAACAAGGTATCAAAGTCAAAATCATTGATATAACAGAAGATTACAAGCTTGACTTTACAGAGGAAATCATTACAGAAAACACTAAACTAATCACTTTAAGTCATGTATCAAATGTTTTGGGGACTATTAATCCTATTAAAGAAATAATTAAACTTGCAAAAAAGAGAGGAATTTTAACTTTAATTGATGGGGCACAAGCAGTACCACATATTCAAGTTGACATGAAAGATATTGGTTGTGATTTCTATGTATTTTCAGGTCATAAGATGCTGGGACCAATGGGTATTGGTTGTTTGTATTGTGAAAGTGAAAAACTATCTTTGCTTCAACCTTTAGCTCCAGGAGGGGGAAATATCTCAGGAATTTCTGATGAGGTTATTGACTGGGTAGAACCACCTATTAAACTAGAAGGGGGAACACCTAATGTCGCAGGAGCTATAGGTCTAATGGAAGCAATAAACTATATCAATACAATTTCAATGAGTAAAATTGAATCTGATCAAAAAAAATTATTGAAATATGCATTAGAACGCTTGTCCCATATTAAGGGAATTCAGATAATAAACCCAGATGATCAATGTGGATTAATCTCCTTTAATATCAAGGGCTATACTTGCCATGAAATCTGTGCTTTTCTTGATAGTAAAAATATAGCCCTCCGCTCAGGGCATCACTGTGCAATTCCTTTAATGAAAAGGCTTAATGTAGAAGGGACTTGTCGACTTAGCATCCAGATATACAATGATACACAAGATATAGATGCACTTATAAAAACATTGGAAGAATTAGAATGATTTGGGGCAATCGTAATTTTATTGGATGGTGTAAAGAATGTAATGTACCATTACTTGGAATAACTTGTGATACTTGTAATTCTAAGGCATCATCTCTGTATCTGAGAGATAAAGGTGAGATTCGTCCATTATGGAAGACAGAGTTGGATTTGTTTAACTCAATAATTGAAAAAGAGTATGGAGTTGCAGATCTAATTCCACCAAACTCATTCATTAATGATTCTACAGATAGAGTGACATATGGAGAGATTATTGTTGATGGAGAAATCATCTGTAGATTGCGTTTTGATAATGGTAAGTGGAATATCAAACCTTATATTGGATTAGCAAATGAGGTTATAAACCGAGGTTCTAAGAAGAAAACTATAGAATTATATCCGTTTCTAGGAACACAAATACTAGATGGAAAAAGCATGTTATTGAATACAATAATCTCCTCAGAAAAGAAATTTAAACGAGGGGAATATGTTATTCTAAAAGCAGGCAATGTAATAGCAATTAGTACTAGTCCTATTGATTTAGGTAAGGAGTCCTCCTCCCAAGCAAATTTCACTATCTTAGAAAGTCAAGTTTTGTCAGAAAAAAAATTTAGGGGCACTGATTTAGATCAAGCCGTAAAATCTAATCTACGTCATTTAGAATCCATTGAAAAAGAAGCCGTCAATAGTATCAAATTAGAAAAAAATAAACAGAAACTAAAACTAATTTGTTCTTTCTCTGGAGGAAAAGATTCTATTGTGGTTTTAGACCTCACTACAAAGGCGATGAAAAATGAAGAGTTTGATATTGTCTTCGTTGATACGAAAAATGAATTCAAAGAAACACTGGAATACATAAAGAAAGTTGAGCATCATTTCAATATAAAAATCACAATTTTACCAGCAAGGCATGATATATTTGATATGTGGTCTTCATTTGGACCACCCACATATAGTTATAGGTGGTGCTGTAAGACTCAGAAGTTTGCTCCTCTTAATAATTTCATAAAGAAGAAATATCCTTCAGGTGTTCTATCAATCGTTGGTACAAGAAAAAATGAATCAATCAGAAGGTCTTTATCAATAAAAAAATCTAGCACTAACAATTGGATTACTGAGCAAAAAATGTTTCTGGCTATTCATGAGTGGTCTGAATTGGAGATCTGGTTACATATTATTAAGCATAAGCTTCCACCAAACAAAGTATATCTAAATGGTGTAAAAAGATGTGGATGTTGGAGCTGTCCAGCCACCCATATTGGAACATTTGATATAATGAAACGAAGCTACCCCGGCTTAATCAATAAGCTAACTCATAATATTAATAGATTTTCTATACAAAAAGAGGATGATCCAATAAAAGCGATTGCTAAATGGAAAAATAATGGGAAGAAAGTCTCCCTCGGTTATCAGAATACAAAATTAACTCCTTGTAAGGATGGAACCAGATATTTTATTTTATCCAAACCAGTCAAAGAGTCTATCGACTTTTTGAAAGTTTTTGGAGACATTGAATCAAAAGGACCAATCATAAAAATTAAGGGTATGATCGATGCGTCTTTAGTGGGTAATAAGCTCATTATAAAAGGCTTTGAACAAGACAAACTGAATCAAAGGGGTATAAATGAATCGGAAGCACTCGCTTATATCGAGAAACAAATACACAAATGTGAACACTGTGTAAAATGTGGTTTATGTACATCTCATTGTCCTTCAGAAGCAATTACAATTAACCCTCATTTCCACATTGATGAAACAAAGTGTAATCAATGTCTCAAATGTGTTAAGGATACTTGTGCAGTTGTAAGTTACTTTGAGAAAGAAAATATGGTTTTAAAATGAATCTAGAATATCTCGAGAGTATAAGACGGAATCAAGAATTAGATCATGCAGTGCGTGGATTTAGAAGACGTCTTTATGTAAAAAATCTCTTTCCTATTAAACCTCTAGGTCCCAGAATTCCTGACAAAATCATCTTAATGCTCTGTGGTCTATCTGACGATGCTGCGAATATTTTATTATCAACTTTAATCTTCAAAAATACTGTAGAAAGTTGGGACACTACAGGAAAAGATGACTTATCACATGAACTAAGAATGACGAGTATTGAACTTAGAAAATATGGAATAATAATGAATGATCTTGGATTAATTCAACATTATTACTCTGGTCAAGGCAAACAAAGTTCTAGGTTTAAATCTAATCCAAACGCATTTAATAAGTTAAAAGAAATGGTCACATCCCAGAAAAGAGCATATTTGGATGTCCCTAAACTGTATAAAAGTAATGGTTTAACAAATATTAATGGTTCAGCCTTAAAAGAAATTGAATCAAGAAGGATCAATCTTGACAATTATTTAACCAGGTACTTAACTAAAGGTCACAGCAATCTAAAGTACAAATATGGAATAAGTGTTGTATCATCAAATCTGCCTATTATAAAAAGGTATTATGGAATTCCAGAAAAATATCTATTGTGTAAGCTTGGTTTTAGTGAAATGCAGGCAGAGATTCTTGTTCTGATTTGGTCGTATAATTCTAAGATAAGGTTTACTCGAAATGCTTCAGAAATCAGTCTTGAAGCTGAGATAGGGACTAGCCAAGCCACACTTCTTAAGGAAATTAGATATCTTCAAAAGATTAAGTTAGTTAAAATTGAAGAAAATAAAAATATCAAATACCTAATCGGAGTGAAATCTGTTGATGCTTTTTTTCAAGAGATTTCAATAATTTTTGATGAATTAATATATTTAATAGAGCAGTTGAATAAGGAAATCAAGAATACAAGAATAAATGAGAATAAGATAAAATCTATTAAATTACCAAGGGCAGTGAATAGGAAAATAAGCAAGAAAATAAACACTGAAGGTTTAGTCGGAGGGTTTCTTTTAGGGAATTATGATGTCCCAAGAAAAAAGATTCTGATTCAAAAAGTTGAGTTTCTTCCTATAAAGGAGAGTAAAACACACCATTTTACATATGACTGGCAATCCTATTACAGTAAGCTAAAAGAGTTAAAGGAGGGCAATTTATTCATTATTGCAGAGTTTCATACTCATCCAGATGAAGATGAGTGTAAACTACACGAACAAGATATAAAGAAGATGAAGATGCTTCAGAGAGGTTTTTGGCTGATCTTCTCAAGGCAACAAATAAAACCATTCTGGTGGAATAATAAAAATAATAATCTTGAATATAAAGATATTAGTGTATCATAAAAATGAAATTAGAAAGAACAAATGTTGAGTTTCCCTTGTGGCGAAAGAAAGTAGACTCGTCACTATTAACTGATTGTCAAACCCCAATTCCAATCTGGGCTTATAAAATATGGAATCTCGACGGGAGGTTCTCCAAATGCTATTCAAAGAAAGGCCAAAAATCTAATACAACAATAATATATGAAGGGAAAAAATACTGTGGATGGGTTGTAGACTCTAAACAAAATAGAAAAAATGCTTATCTTAGATTAATGGTTGATGAGGAGTTATCAGTTGAGCTTAAACGAAAATTTATTATGACCTATATGAGGGATATTGAGTTTAGACTAAGAAGAGATAAAAGAATTAAGATTGAAGAAGAGATTCCTTTCTGGGAATTTATAGATATTGAATATGATTACAAGAATAATGTATTCAGGTTTGAAGCGTACTATACCCAAAAGCCAAGCTTTCCTGAACTTTTTAGTAGACTTATAAAGTCTCCATCAATAAAGAAGATTGATGAGGAATTAAAAGATAAAGCCAAAGTAAGTATCTTCAAGCAAGAATGGAAAGAGAGAAGTGAATATGAGACTGAAATAGGGGCAAAAAATGTTATATACATGTTAATAGATACTCATAAGAAATTGTTGTATGTTGGGGAAGCTAAAGATATGATTAAACGGTTCTCACAAGGTCACCCATCTATCTCAAATTGGGACTATTACAGATATAATGTATTGCCCTCAAAGCTTGAGAAATATAGGTTGGAGATGGAACGTATGGTTATAAAGAACTTTTCTTCATTACTAAATGATTTTGATTGTATCTCAGAGATAAATTTTTCAAATTATAAATTAGTGAATAAGAAAATCGATAAATAAGCTACATTTCTTTCTCTACATCAATTTTTCTTGAAATGTCCCAGAGTCGATAGAATGTATCTGTAAGCTCCTTTAAATCTTCTTCAATAATGACTCCTAGCTCGAAATTGTAATATAAGCTTGGATAAGTTAGATTTGCACTTCCAAGATAAGCTTTCTTACAGTCAAATATTATCAGCTTAGCATGAAGAGAAGAGATCTGTTTTCCCGTCTCATCATCAACTATATGGTAGTCTCGGAAAAATAAATTGTTCAATAAATTATGTTGTTTAAACTCTCGTATTAACTTAATGATGCCCTGTTTATGGTCATCATTCTCTCTACTATGAAATTCTCGAGTGATAATTTTGATGAGACAACCTCGACGGGCTGCATTGATTAGGTCTTCAATTATAGCATCTTGACCAATTGTGTCAAAGAAAGGGTTACAGATTAGTATTTCCTTTGTTGATTTATTTATTTCAGTTCTAATTGACAATAGAAGATCATTTATTTTTTCAATATGATGATATCTTTCATCTTCGGGGAAAGTGGCAACAATTTGAAATTTTCCTGTTCTGATCTCTTTATCTTTTATCTCTGACTTTATTTTAAGGCTTTTTAACTCTGAACTTATATACTCATCTAACTGTTGCTTATTTAATGAGAAAGAATATTCACAAATATCGTCAGATATTTTTTCCTTTTTGATTACAGCTTTATTCTGTAAGTGATATAATAATGATCTATCTTCAATATCCTCTTTAACAATTGGTCTAATATGCTTTAAGATTTCTGAACCTTGTAAGACTTCATTCTCAGAGAAAATTTCTTCTAATATCTCTTTAATCTGTCGTATTACTCTTTTTTCTTTCAATAGTTCTGCCAGCATTTTTATCGGTATTTTAGTAGATCATGCCAGAAACCTTTGTATATCAATTTTCCGCCTTCATATTTACCAATTAGTTTCTTTCTATCCAAATCCTTATTTAGTTTTATACATGATATTTCACTAATATATGAACAATGCAAACAAGCTCCTTTTTCATCATTGATACAAATCGGATCATAAATACATCGATTGGCATGTTCAACTGTTCTATCCAGCCATGGAATAATTGTGCCTTCAAATAAAGAAGCCATTGCACCCATCTCGGAAGGATTATTACTGTATATTAGTATTGCTGGAATATTCGGGAAGATTATTTCTCCCATTGATTCTTTATCGATTCCACAGATATCAGAACCAGTTATTAGAAGGCTATGAGATATTGAATGTAAAGCATTATAGACAAATTTGAAAGCACTATTACCTTCAATTTCATTTAATGAATGAGCTTGGCTTAAATCTATATTCTTCAGGAACCATTCTTTTCTTTCTTGGTCTGTCTCAGGTATGGAATCAATTTTCTTCAAATCATATAACCAATTAAGAATTCTATTGCGATCAACTTGAAATAGAATTCCCTCAGTAGTCTGAACTGCTCCATATATGGGAGTTTTGTAGTTATTTCTATCATCCTGAACATCTGGGAATTTGCATAACTTACATTTTTTTGGATCAAATTCCTTCCTAGAGTATCCATAAACTGATGTTATAATGTTAAGATCTTCTATTAACCAAGCTTCGGTAAACCCTAATTCTTGGATACGGTCTCTAAAAGCTTCAAAGGTTCTTTTTTTACTAATCTCCGTTTCAGACTCAATCATTTGGGTCATACTCCTGAAATTCTTTTCTCGTGGTCTGCCTTGATTTAGACCCAGGTCTTCCTTACATGACATAAACTCAAGCAAAGAATATGAAATGTCTTCAACTAATTCACTATCCCCAATTAGACTTCTAACGTATTCAATAACTCTATTCTTTATTTCACTTTTCTGACTTACTGCTTTTTGTCGTATCTCATCCGGTATTTGTGCACCGAGTTGTTTTAATCTTTCAATAAGAGCAGCGGCTTCATCATCTCCTTTCTCTTCGTCATAAAGTAATTCTTTTAATTTAAATTCTCCTAGAATGTCTAAATATTTTCCTATAACTAACTCTTGATAGTTCGGAACATTATTTAGTCTATCTTCATCAGGTAAATTAACAAAGTTTGTGGAATGAGGGTAAAAGATAGTTCCTGCTGTAGCAGGTACTGGGTACATACTTGAGACGCCTGTTGCAGGGTCAAATCCATTCAGATCTCTTTTTTCATTACAATTTGGATAATGACATACCCACCTCCATTGTCCTATATCCGAACTTCCCCCGGCACCTTTGTGCAACTTCATATATTTTAACCCATGTTTTGAACATCTTTTTAGTTCAATCTGATCTACAAATCCATACTGATTAACATAAACAAAGGGAAGTTGCTTCAATTTTCCTTTATTACACACAACACATTTGAATCTATTCTTTGTTATTTTGGCAATATCCTCAGCTTCTGAGAACGAATAACCTTGTTTACACACACCACAATACATTGTTAGTGGATGGAGTTTTAATCGTACACGTTTGGGTTTTTTGAAAACAAAATCATCTTGTGTTGATGGCAAGTCACTTCCTTTCCCTTCAGCAAACATTTTCTTGAGCCCAATTATCCTTGAGAAAATCCTATTTGTATTTACACTTGTTATCGGAACTGTCTCAACTTCATCCACAGTCATAATTAAGTTATCAAAACTTACGTAACATCCAGGGAGGTAACGAAACAATACACTTGATAGATTTCTTGAAATAACCCCTTTAGTCATCTTGTTTGTCCTCCTCTAAGTTATCATTGAAATCTTTTTCATCTTTTTCATGATCATATCCCGAAATATCTGGTTTCACATTTTTAGCAATATATGCATCATTCCCAACCAAGACCGTACAGGATTCTCCAATATCTCTTAAACTTGATAAAACTTTAAATTCTCCTTTTCTCATTGCATTTGGAAAGAATATATTCTTTGGCCTTTTATTTATAGCATCAAAATATTTAGGAATGATCTTTTGAATGTATTCTTGAAAGTTTGGTTTCAGGACATCTTTGTCAGTCTGTAAAGCAAAGTTTAAGAATTCAATTATCTCTTCTCTCTCAATAATTTTTTTCCCTTCAAACTCTCTTTCAGTTGCTTTTAAAAATGCAGGACATCCTACAATCAAACTATATATATTTTGTTGATATAACTCATCTTGTTTAGTTACATTAAAATAGTTTAGGATTGCCGAACTAAAAAGCCCAGGCAGTGTCTTTTCAATACTATATTTAGACCAACGAGTTAGAGGAACTGCTTCCACCAATAAGTCCTTATAGTCGTGGAATTTTTCAAAGTACTTATAATAACTTTGGTCTCTTTCCCTGTTAGCATTGAATGTGATAAATACTAGTCCCGGGAATGTTCTTCCAACACGACTCATTGCTTGTATATATTCAGAATTATTTCTTGGCATACCCATAAAACTCATGAAATTTAAATCTTCAAGGTCAACACCATGCGAGATCATCTTGGTCGCAATAATTAAATCAATTCTTTCTTCATCTGTTATTTCTTTTTTTGACAACAAATTAAGCATATTTCTGATCTGTTTGAAATCTTTATCACCTGTAATATCTTCTTTCTTTATTCGCTTAATCCCCTCCTTTTCAAGTTCCTCATTTACTTGGGTCTCTATGCTTTGTTTTAGGGTATCTGCTTCACGTCTAGAAAGATGATATGACAATATATTTCGATAAGTATTAATCAGCTCTAATGCTTCTTCTTCAGTTGTTATCCCAATATCCAACTCGATTATTTTCTTTGGATTAACTACATATTCTCTAATTAATTTGTAATATTCTTTTAGAATGTAATAATGAGCCCAAATAATTGCCCTATTGTGCGGTACAACACCAACAACGAACCGGTGTAATTCATCTTTCTGGTAGGAATAAAAAGATTTATCTCTTTGATGCCCATGAAAGGGGAAACTATACCCTTTTTTTAAATAAAGTTCCCAAATCTGACGAGGATATTTAGTAATTGTTGCAGTTGCAGCTATAATCTTCATTTCTTTTCCATTTGATAATTTCTTTTGGTAGTGTTTTAAAAAACTCTCAAAATGTGAATCTAGTGTCCCAAAATCTTCTCTAATCAAATGCATTTCGTCTTGAATTAGGAGGGTTGGAGTGGGGTCTTTTATTGGCTCAATTTCCATAAATTCTGAAGGATCGACCTCGCAGTGTTTAATGTCTGTATTGCTTTTAGGACATGATTCTATACATTTATTCTTAATAAAGAAGTAACCATGCTTTGGACATTTGTATTTAATTTGACCGTATAGTTGTTTAAAGCTTTTGTTGGTTCCAATTATTGTTATTTTGTCTAAGGTACTGATAATAAAGGTTGGAAGATAGCGGTAACATTCATTGTCTGTGATGTAAAGTGGAAGGATATTGTCTTTATCTGGATTTGGACAATCCTTGTTTGAACATACATGTAATATCCTAATTGTTTCATAATCCCCTCTAAGGTTTACTTTGCTCCCACAAAATGGGCATTTAGAAATTACAAGATACTTATTTGGGTCTATTTCATTTACAAGTTTAATATTGTCTTCTTCCTTATATGGGTCAGTTATCTTATTAGGAGTATTATAGCTCCCCACATAATAACCAACACTAAACTGTTCTCCTTGAAGTTTCTCTTCATTCCGAATTAACTCCGCACTGGCAAAGATTTTTCCAATTCTTTCAAGTTGCTGAAGAGACAACATTCTCAATGGAAATTTTGTCCATGCACTCACGCCTATCTTTTTTCCTCTGATTCTATCAAAAAATGCTGTAAATATTATTAATCCTAGATATGATTCAGTCTTCCCACCACCGGTAGGGAAATGAACAATATCTACTTGCTCTCTGTAGTTTGGTATTCCTTTATATTCAGATACTCCTATGTCAGGTATATTCATTACAATAAAAATGATTTGAAATATTCTCCAAGTAGGGTACTTAGATGAATTCAGAAATGCCTTATTCATTAGTTTAAAAGCATACATAATATCTTCCTTCTCCTTAATCAATTCTATACCCGCAGAAAATCTTTCTATTTCATGTTTGAATTTGGAGATATCTTCTTGAAATCTTGCTTGCCCATCTTCACTAAAGTTTTCATCACTTTCCTTACGAGTTTTAAATAATGCATTAGACCTTTCAAGTTCTTCTTTCATGGACAGGAGAATATTTTTTAATAGAGGGATAGGGTCTTCTGAAAGCTCTTTAAATGTGGCTGCATAGCTTTTTCCATCATTTGTCGATACATTGGTCACAGGCACTAGTTTTTTCTGTTCAAATGTTGCTAGGTGCTTTGTTTCAATTATTTTTTTATCAATAACATTGAGATTACAATTTTCTCCTTTTCCATAGATTCTTCCATCATATTTGTAGTCATCTTTAAGGTATTCTACTACAAATGGAATCATTTCCGTACCTTCTAATGTAATCATTAATTTTGAATCGAAAATTGTTCTCTCAAGATATATGCTGCTCCTCTTATCACACATATTTGCAAATTCAATACTTACTAAGAAATTGTCAGCATCAAAATCTTTTATTGTACAATTGATTGATAATTTCCATTCAGGCTGAACCAACTTTTCTTTCCACTTTTCTAATTCTTCCTGATAAGTGTGTTCATCATATAAACAGAATAATGGAATTTTTTCAGCTTTTTCTCTTTCTGCAAAAGAAATCTTTTTCTTTTTTTTATCATCTTCCTCTTCTTCCTCATCCTCGGGGATAATTTTCTTTTTGTAAAATATGTCCTGATCTTTAAGTGCTTTTTTAGTGATTAATTCTATTTCATCTTGAAAGTCAAATGATTTATATCTGTTCTCAAAAATCTCACTTATTGAAATCTCCACTTCTTTTTTAGGTAGATTAATCTTCTTAAACACTGGAAGGATTTTTTCTGCAAAATTATACTTGGGTGTTTTATTCTCTTTTACTCTACTTATATCTTCTTCAACATAAGATAGAAAGTCTTGTTCACTCTTGCCTGATTCTTTTAGCGATTCAATATTATGTTTTCTTTGTTCACCGAATGTAGGAAAAACTCTATAGTAAAAAAAAGCCGAAGGGATTATCTTGATTTTGGCTTTCTTATCTGTATTTTTTGATAAGAGAAACTCTGCCTTAAGATTATGTGGGGCAACCATCGTTTTATATTTAGATCTCTTTTCTGTTGAAAGATTCTCATTTAAAGTACCTACAAATATTTGAGAACTAGGTTTGGAACCTTTAAGTTTATCAAAATCCTCTTTTGTCCTACCCAAAAGACGATCTTTTACAATAGCATAATTGTTCTTAACAAATTTCTCCATCCATTCTGTTTTCAATTTAACCATTTTCTATCTCGGAGGACAGTTCCTTTGAGAGCAGTTTATTTAGGTAATTATAAGGTACTTCCATCCCAGAATTTATAGATTTTACCCTTTTCATTGATATTGCATCACTAAAGTCTTCAATATGTAATCCTAACTCCTCATCAATTAAATCATCTTCAAATTTTGCCTTTATCCCCTTTTTAAGAAGGATTTCCTTAATACGACGTAACACTTTATGATTAATACTTCTAATTCTTTTTATTGCCGAGATAATCCTTTGATGTTTTTCTTCTAAAAAATCTATGCCATATGCTTTTGCGATACATAATATATTATTTGGATTTCTTGGACCTATTGTTTCTCCTGAAATCCAGAATCTTACTGAAATCTCGGTTTTAATATCAATTCCTGCCTCCTTCAGTTTATCAAAAGCCTCCGAAATACTATCGTTCTCCTCAACAATCCGCTTCTTTAGCAGGAAAGCCCATGATTTTGCAAAAACTGCATCATCTCTTAATTTTGGATGTTCATGGACTCTTTTCAATAACTCCTGTGCAACAGTGTTTCTTGCACCACTATCAACAAGAATAATTAAATCATCTGGTTTGATCATATTGGCTGTTTTATATTCTTCAGATGTCTTCTTCTCAGTAATTATTGGAAGTCTTTTTGTTTTATTTACATACATTACGGTTCCATCTGTAAAGTCTATTCTAAAAGACTCAATTTTGATATCACCCTTGGATGATAAAATCTCTTTATAATCAACACTGGAATCATTGTCAACCTCCCAATCCTCTTCGCCCTCGAGATGAGATGATTTTAATTCACTATCAATCTCACCAAAGACATCTTTTAGTTTTGGATCTTCTATTTTCTCAAGATATTTTTCAGATTCATCATGTATCCCCTCTTTTTCGTAGGAATATTCCTTATCATACTTGTTTTTTAGCTGTCCTTTAATGGCTTTGCTGTCAATCTTCAATAATCTTGATAATGCATATGCCCTAGTAGATAAACCAAATTCTTTATGGCTTCTTACGTTATCATATTCAATCTGCTTCTTTAGAATAGTTGTTTCAGTAGGATAAAGTAAAAATTCAATTTCTGGAGAAAGATTTAATCTTAGAGTTAGTCTAGTGTTCTCAGGTCTGATAGGCATTGTCCCACAAATAAAAACTTTATCTAATGGAAAATTGATATCATAAAGATCAGAATATTTTCTAATTAAGATATTTTTTTCTTCTAAAGACTCTTTGCTTATTTCTTCTTCCTTTTCCAGATAGTCATAAACAGCTTGACTATCACATTCCCTATAAGTAATAATTAAATACCTTTTTTTGTTTTCTATTGCATGCTTAATTACCTTTTTGATATATTCAGACTTAGGCGAGTTATGACTCTGTAAATATTCTGCAATATCTTCATATAATGAAATTGCATTTTGTGCATAAGCTGCCATCATTTGACTATCTTCCCCAATTTTTGAGCAAAAGTATCTAATTTTTTCCAACCTGGCAGATAAGGAGTGCATAGAAAAGTATGAACTTTCCTCGGCATTTTCTACAAAGAATAGGGGGGCTATGGTCTTTTCAAGAATACTAATCTGCTTAGAAAAGGTATATGCTAAATATCTAAGATTAGGATTTCCTTCCTTTCGAAAAATCTTTATTGTATTGGTAAAAAAGTCCCAACATTTATACAATAATTCATTTAATCTTGTATCCTGGTCAAATACATGAAACTTCTTTTTGATTCCTCGAATATTATTCTCAATAAACACTGCACTTTTGAGGAAATAGTTCTTTGTATATGTTTCCTTATCGTAGTTAAGCTCTTCGAGTTCATTACTAAACTCATCTGATAGAATTTCAGGAGTCCAACTCCAGACTGGAAATCCTATTGATTTAAGATAATCAGTATTAGCTGAATAAGGGTCAGTAGAAATGAATATTATTGATTTTAGATCCTTTGAATCTGCCCAATCTAAAAACTTTTCAATATCTTCTGGATTTATTCTACGGTTCATCTGAACAATTATCACACCAATATCGGAGGTTATAGGGTCATCAGGAAGCAACTTGATACTTGTAGAAATAATAATTTGAGAGTCTTTGGCATACTCTCTATCTCGCTTAGACATCCCTCTATATTTTACATAAACTGGTTTTATGTTACCATTACGGCTGACCAAACCAAGTGGTGCAACGATATTAGATAAGGGAGAGCCTGCAAGATCCAATTTTAAATAATTCTCTCGAATTTCAAGATTATCACTCACAACAAACACTTTTCTCTTGTTTTTCACTTCACTCTTCATGGATTCTTCAAAAAGTTCATAATATGCTTCCACTGCAAAGGGGATTACCATATTGCAGAAGTGAACTGGATAGGAAACACTCAACCTAATTTTCTGGCTTATTGCCTTATTAACAACTCTCAGAAGACTCCTATCCACAGTATGAAAATTTAATCCTTTTCTATTGTAACCAATACAAGTATCTTCAATCAAAATGCTTTTCCAGATTTTTTGTTCATCCAATTTTATAGCACCGCAATCTTGCCTGCATCTGTTATTTTGTTCTCATCCACCATTCCTTTTGTAACAAGGTTCTTCATAGACTTATAAAACTGAGATTTTGAAAGGTTAGACTTAAATCTAATATCTTTACTAGAAAGATTTGGATTTTCAGATAAAGAAACTAGGATATTCCTTTCAGAGGATGATAATTTAAAGGACAATTTGGGTAAAATAATTATCTCTTTATCTTCCTTTGTAACATAAATTATTTGATGGACTTTTTCGTTTCTAGCATATCCAGAAAACATTAAACTCATTGATTTTGTTTTTCTAGCTGCTGAAACATTTAGAAAAATCCTTTGGTTCTGAGGAATTTTATCAATAATCTGAATACATTTTTGAGTTATTTCCACGAGATCATAGACTTTTGTTTTTATCAAGTGGATTTTTACATAATCTTCAAGGACTTTTTTTATTTCCTTTACTGCATTTTCTTGATCTTCATCTGGATTATTATCGATGATTAAATATAATTCATCAACACCTGTTTTCATAGCTCCAACAATTACTGGCTCGAAGGAATACACAGTAGCTATCATAACTTTTTTCTGAAATTTCCCCATAATTTACGGAAAAAGCATTTTATAATTAAATAATTTGCTATATTTGATGAGACCTGTCTCATTTATTTGAGACTTATTCTCTTATTTCTTTTTATTTTTTGTTCCAGGAGATTTCCTTTTTGGCGTATATTTTTTCTCCCATGGTTGTTTACTGATTCTTTTCCTATCCCTTGGTCCTTTTTTCTTCAGATCATCTGGCATTTTTTTACCTCCTTAATCGTATAAGCCCTCAAAAATATTTATCTCTGTGCTTGACTCAAATCCACCTTGTGCTCCGATATTGTTGTTTTCAATCATTGTTCTTACCTCCAATTTTTGATGGATTAAGTTAGTCATCAAAATTTAATAAATATTACTTCCAGAGAACTAACATACATTAAGCTGTCTGAGATATAAAATTATTAATATTAAATACAGTACGGAAATTATGAAAAACATGCAATAAAACCAAAAATTATTTAATCTTAGCATATATAATACCTTTACATGGAGCAACCCATCTTGGATTTCTTAAAGGAATCCTTGAAACTTAAGGAAGGCTCCTGTGAAGTAGTTGCAGGAAGCTATGCTAGGTATGGTTTTCTTCTGAATCCATTCTCACAATATAATTCTCCTCTAGCTACCGATTTTAATGAATTGTTTATTGGTCGTAAAAAAGAGATTGAGGAGATTTCAAAGATTTTAGTGAGATCAATTATGGGAACTGGTGCAGATATTGCTTTAGTTGGTCCGACAGGAGTGGGTTCAAGGTCAATTGTCTCTGTATTGAAGTTTTTCTTAAGGACAGAGAAAAAAGAGTCCAAGGAAAACTCAATTGTATGTGCAAAACTCCACAGGATTATTGAGAGAGACCTATCCGAATTTAGCCCACAAGTAAGACAAGAAGTAAAAGAAGAGATTAAAGAAGGATTTGAAGATGGAAAGACAACTGTCATTGCTACTGCTTTCAGCGATCTAAGAATGCCATTATTGGGTGTAAACAACTTTGGAGAACGAACTCTTGAAACAATACGTAAAATAATATATATAGACATGGACTTTCTTGATAGAGTAAGTTACATAAATCCGTGGGCAGTCAACTCTTGGTATTGGATTAAAAAAGAGGAATCATCAACAATAAAAGATTACGAGCATATATTCTTTATAGAACCATTTTCATCAGATGAAGTCGTCAAGATTCTTCAAGCACGAATAGATTTTTTTAAGATTCAAGAGGAGAAAATTATCAATTTATTTACCAAAGACATTTTACAAGAGATTGCAGAGATGTCGGGAGGATTTCCAAGATTTGCATTAGAATATGCATGTTTCCTTCTTGATTATTGTGCAGAAAATGAAAAAAATATAGCGAAGAAGGATGTTACAAAAATTCTCAAGAGACATGGTTTCTTATCTTATAATGAGATAAAGGAAAAATTTCAGAAGATTATTTCGTCAAAATCTGTATCTGATGTAATCAATAAAATAAATCATCAAAATTTGAAGAGATTAAAAGAATACTTGTGTCTAAAAGATGATGATAAAGTCTTTCAGAAAGACCCCTCACTTAGTATGAAGATAAAAAAGTTGAAATATGGATGTCAGATCTCAAAAGATATACTTCAGTTGATAAATAATGATGAAGATTTGTTTTATAAAGTTAAGTTTCAAATTTTGAACTTAAAGAAGGAAAGCAAAAAAGGAGATATCTATCGAAAGATTATCCAAATTCTCTTAGCTCTAAACGGCCACAATATAACTCCTACAGCCATACATAATTTTTATTCAGAAGTTTCAAAACAAACAATTTCAAAAAAATTAGCTGAAATGAAAAATACAGGTTTACTGAAGTCAGGTGATGTCACAGTTAAAAAAGATAACCGAACAAAAATATATTCAATAAATGAGTTTGTTCGGTGTGTATTCGAGAACGAATATCTACTCCCTCAAGTAAAGATGTAAACCTTTATGAGGACTGTTTTTTCTGCATGAATGACATCAGCATCCCAAATATTATGAATCCAATGCCTATGTAGTTGAACTGAGCCTGGCTCACAAGGTAGCCGACAAATAACGACAATGCTCCAAAGATAAACATCATCAACTCAAACAGATACAGTGTCTTGACGATTTCTTTCAATTGCATTTTTCCAACCTCCTGTTTGCATGTTTCACATATTTTCTATCCAGTTCACAGCCTATGAACTTCCTGCCAAGCTCAAGGCTTGCAACTGCAGTTGATCCAACCCCCATGAAAGGATCAAGGACAATGTCTCCTGGATTTGAGCTAATCTCTATCAACCATTTGAGGACAGATAGCGGTTTCTGGGTGGGATGTACAGCTTTCCTTTCTATCTTCAGTCTCTCCTTTCCCTGCAGGGCAGTTGTTATGACTATGTTCTTCATCTCAGAATGCCTGCTGAAATTAAATGTGGAATCTGTCGGCCTGCCTTTCTCATTTATTGCATAGACAATGTATTCATTGGCAAAGACAAAGTTTGTCTTGCTGATCCTTGGTGCAGGGTTGACCTTGCTCCAGACAATCAAGTTCCTAAAGAACCATTCCTCTTCGAATATGGAGATGTACTGAGGGATCTGCTTGGTCGCACAGAACACGTAGATCTGGCCTGTCGGCTTGAGTATCCTCTTTAATTCCTTAAGGACAGGAACAGGATCAAAGCCAAAATCCCAGTCCCCGAAGTTCTTTGTGATATTGAGATTACCATACTTGATGTTGCTCTTCTGAGAGACATTATAGGGTGGGTCAGTTACGACAAGATCCACAAAATTATCAGGAACCTTCTTCAGATATTCAAGGCAATCCATGCATTCGATCCTGTTCAGCTTGACCATACAATGCTTAAGGTTGCCATTATAGAAAGAGGCATCTGGGAAGAATGCAAGCAAATGATAGCAACTAAGAGAACAATTTAAGTATTTATGATGGGTTCCTAATGTTATGGATAAGAATTTTTCAGAAAAATACAATATGATTGGTGATGTCGCTTCGTTTGTTAAGATTAGATCTGATAAGATTTTTTCTAAACATATTGTTGAATTTGCAAATCTACAAAGGTTTGTTTTCTTTATTGATTTCTTAAGGAATTATCTTCCTCAAAGATATATTTCACTAGGTGGTTGTTTAGTCAAGGACAATTCTTTTATGGAACCAGAAAAACCAGATCCTTGTGATGCTACTAGGAATATAGGTAATTTGATCGTAAGGCAACATAATCAAATGGTTTCCAGTTTATCTGTAGGATGTTATGAAGGTGCTTTCAATTGTCTAAGGTGTTTGATTGAATGGGAAATAAAAACTTTGAGTGCTATAACAGATCTATCTATCCTTTCAAATGAACTAAGACATAAGAATAATCCATGTTGTTTTTCTGCATTTTGTAGACTTATGGAAACATCGGATAGAAATAGACTTCTCACTAGGAAAAAGAAAAATGAGATTCGAAGATTATCTAAAGAATTTGCAAATAAGATTGAAGAATCAAATGATTTAGAATTAAGGAAGATTTTATCTTTTGTTTCTTTAGAATCAGTCTCTGTTAGAGATGGTATAGGTGATTACCCAAAAAAGCTTAATCCAAATATCTTAAAATATATTAAGTATAAACATGGAAAGAAAATATTTTCAGGGTCTGAAGCAGTTTACAAAATCTATGAATTATTATCTATTAATACTCATTTTAGTCTATCCAAATTTAATAAGATCGATGTTGATGGTTGTGTTGACTTCTATGATAAAAAGGAGTTTATGCAAAATTATAATCATATAGTTAAAGTTATAGATGCTGTCTTATACTTATTTATTATGATTATTGATATTGATGTTTTTCACAGAGAGAATAAATGGAGGGCAAATTGGAGGCAAAAAGTAGATAAAACTTTTCAAGAGGCCAAAAAAGAATTTGAGAATAGTAAAAACAGAAAATATTTGAAAGATTTCATTTCTGTTAACGCTTTACTTTCTAGTAAAGAATGGACTAGTAAGGACGCAACCAAATTTAACTCACAGCCTCAATACCCAGATGCCATTCCCCTTTCTTATAAACCTCCTGTCTGATGTCAGCTTCGAAGTGATGCTCTTCCTAGGATATGTTGGCATGGCATGATGTATCTCCCGCAGGGTCTTCTCGCCATCAAGGAGGATGCCTGCGATCTGCTCAGAAATGGTCTTCTGCCTTGGCTTTCTGACCTTTGTCGATGCCCTTGCCAGCCTGTATTTCTCGATGAGCCATTCATCTCTTCCTGCACGGCCAATGACTCCTGTGGCAACCCTGATGAAAAGGTGGGGCATGACATTGACTGTTGCCCTTATCGATACCTTCTTCTCATCAGGCAGGGCTTCATAGAGAAAATCAAGCCGTCTCTCGCCCTCTGCCAGGAGGTTGACCATCTTCTTGTAAAGGCACATCTTTCCGGCCTTTATCGGCCTTCCAGTCACAAGATGCTCATCCCTGCCTCTGAGCCCAACCAATCCTTTCTCAAGCCTGAGAAATACATCCCTGTTCAGGCTAATAGTGGCTGAGATTATCCTGGTGCTCTTGTCAGGGATCGCCTCGTGGAGTTCCTTGTTGGTTTTCGGGCTGTCTCTGAGGCATTCCAGTATCCTGTCCCTGACGATCATAGCAGCACCCTCTCTTCCCAGCCACGATGCTTGAATTTTATGGCCAGAATCGCCCCCACGTTGGCTTTTCTTGCCACATCGACCATCTTCCCCAACTGATCCTTTATGAGGGCACGTTGGTAAAATACCGGCTCTTTTGTGGCCTTTACCTCAACCAGGTAGACCTGGCCTTCCCGAAACAGGATGCAGTCGCAGACAGCCTGCTGGCCTGAGCCTGATCCGGCAACCCTCTCGCAATGATGGCCAAGTGCAAGCATACGCTTGACAAACTCGTTCTCATACCGCTTGTTGTTACATATTGCCATAGCACTCAACCTCCTGCATTGCCATTCCGCCTGTCATCTGGAGCCTTGCAAGTTCCAGTTGCTTCTCGATGATCTCCTTCTGGAGCCTGAGGGTATCCTTGTCGATGCTTACTTCCATCCTTGGCATCTTCTGCATTCCAAGGTGGCTTTTTGGATAAGCATAGGCGATATTGCTTGCCTCACGCAGGTCATCCCTTGTCAATTCAGTATAAACCTGTGTGGTCTCGATGTCCTCATGGCCAAGAAAGTCCCTGATATCCTCTATCTTCATCCCTGCTCTTCTCAGGTTTGTTCCACATACGTGCCTGAAACTATGCATGTGGAACTTGTATCTGGGTGTACCGTTCTTCTGGTAGAAATCCACTTCAAGAAGTTCTGCTTTCTTGAGTGCATCCCATAGCTTCTGCTGGAATCTCCTGATCAGGGTCTTGTTTGGAGCCCTTACTCCGTACCTGTCATCATCAGCGATGACGTGGCTCTGCTCAGGGTTCATCAGTCTCCAGGCTTTCCAGTGCTTGAGAAACATCTCATTGATAGGAACCATCCTGTCCCTTCCATATCCTGACTTGTACCTTCGGGTGTTCTTACCATCAACAACCCTGAGTTCTCCGTGAATCAGGTCAACATCTGACCAGGCCAGGTTGATTATCTCCCCGATCCTCAACCCCTGGAAGCATCCGGCAAATATGATGAACCCAAGGTTAGGATCATCAACATAGGCCATGAGTTTCAGGAGCTCAGGCTTTGATGGTACATAAGGCAGTTTTTTCTTCCCGCAGGTAAATCCTTTCTCAGATTGTTGCAGGTTCTTTGGATTGATATTCATTTCGCATCACCTTATCACGTATTTTTGTATTGCCAGCTTGATCTGGTACAGCATCTCAGCCTCGACCTGTGTTGTCTTTCTCCGATACTTCGGCATTGCAAGTGCCTGCTTGAGACTGATCTCTCCGTTCTTCAGTTGCCTTTGCACTTCCTCATTTGAATCGCAGGCAAGTATCCACTTATAGACCGTTGACGGATTGTATCCTCCGTTGATGTAGAACTCATACAACATGGCTTCATCCTTTGAAAGCGTCATCTGCTTTGTCCGCTTATTGGGATAATGCCATGTGGCAAGCTTGGCTGTCATCTTGAACAGCATCTTGTCATCCAGTTTCCTGAACTGGCTTTTTATTTCGTCTTTGACTTTCCGGAACTTGTCATAGACCGTTGCTTCCATTTTCTTTCGCACCTCAACTATGCTAAGTTTGGGATGCTAAATATAGGCATCTTCTCACTTAGCTAACAGGTGACTAACAATT